>RFIY01000081.1 GCA_003695505.1 Candidatus Dadabacteria bacterium
GTGATGGATAGAGTACGAGTGGACGGATGGCCATTTTGAGATATCTCAGAGCGCGACTGCGTCTAGCGCGACCAGATGCACGTCGAGGCCGATGCGTTCCGACAACGCAGCATCAATGCCGGTGGGATCATCATCCGCTGCGAAATCCAGCACCATCACGAACAGCGCCTCGTCATCCCGTCGCATCACTTCGACTTCGAGGTCGATAATGTTGAACCCCCGTTCGGCAAGCAGCCGCGTCGCTTCGGCAACGATGCCAGGACGATCCGCGCCGTAGACGCTGAGCCGATGGGTCGCCGCTGCGGGCGCGGTCGACTCGCCGGCAACAACCGGGCGCACCGTCAACACCAGATCTTCGGGCCATTCTCCGGCCGAAAGCGCCTGATCCAGAGACGCATCTCCGGTCACAAGCAGCATAATCGCGAACCAGTCACGAAACCGCGACATCGCCGCGTCTTCAATGTTGGCACCAAGATCCGCAAGCGCGCCCGTCAGCTCGGCGACAAGCCCGGGCCGGTCGAGACCCACGGCGGAGATCCAGAAAGTCGGGGTCATGGCGAACTAATCCTTATCTCGGTTCAACGTGGGCACCTCCCGCGACCGCCGAAGGCCTTGTTCACTGCGCGGCGCACGCGCCGTGCATCTGGATCGTTGCCATTGCTATAATACACCAGCATTGCTCGCCCGAGCGGATTCAGATCTCCGCATCCGGTTTTTCTCCGCAGATGTTGGAATGGAAGGTATGAAGGCAGTCATCCTCGCTGGTGGCTTCGGCACGCGCATCAGCGAAGAAACGCATCTCAAGCCGAAGCCGATGGTAGAAATCGGCGAACGCCCGATCCTTTGGCACCTGATGAAAATCTACGAGGCACATGGCATCAAAGATTTCATCATCTGTTGCGGATACAAGGGGCATGTCATCAAAGAATATTTTGCCAACTACTATCTCTTCAACTCTGACATTACTGTTGACCTTGCCCAGAACGAGGTCAAGATACATCGCCCAGCACGCGAAGACTGGCAGGTTACCCTCGTCGATACGGGTGAGAATACGATGACGGGCGGACGCTTGCGGCGCGTGGCGGACTACCTGGACAGCAGCGAGCCATTCTGCTTCACATATGGCGACGGGCTGGGTGATGTTGATATCGGTGCGACCGTCAAGCTTTTTCAGGAGTCCGGTTGCGAAGCACTTGTCACTGCGGTGCAACCTCCCGGCAGATTCGGATCGCTCGTCATCGACGACAGCGGCCAACACGTTACGGGTTTTCAGGAAAAACCTCAGGGAGACGGAGGCTGGATCAACGGCGGTTTTTTTGTTCTGTCCCCTGCGGTCATCGATCGTATTTCTGGTGATGACACCGTATGGGAGCTGGAACCCATGGAGTCTCTGGCGCGCGACGGGCAACTGTGTCCCTACTTCCACCGAGGCTGGTGGCATCCAATGGATACCCTGCGAGACCGCCAGATGCTTGAGCGCCTTTGGAAAAGTGGAAATGCACCGTGGAAAATCTGGTAGACCTTCTCGAGTCCTACCGGGGCCGGCGTGTGCTTGTTACCGGACATACCGGTTTCAAGGGAAGCTGGCTGTGCACGACACTCGAAGAAGCCGGTGCAATCGTGGCCGGCCTCGCTCTGAACCCAGATTCGCAACCCAATCATTACGAGCTTCTGCATCTGAATCTTGCCGAAGACGTACGGGCCGATATTGCTCGAGACGCCGAAGACTGCGCACGCCTGGTTGCGTCATTCAAACCGGATGATGTTTTTCATCTGGCCGCGCAGTCCCTGGTGCGGCGCGCTTATCGCCATCCCGTAGAAACATTTGCAACGAATGTAACGGGGACGGCGACTGTTCTTGATGCCATTCGGCAGAACAACCTGGCTTGCACCGTGGTCGTGGCCACCTCGGACAAATGTTATGAGAACCGCGAGTGGGTCTGGCCCTATCGCGAAAACGACCGGCTCGGTGGACGCGATCCCTATTCGGCAAGCAAGGCCGCTCAGGAGATGGTCGCCCGGGCATTCCGGGATTCGTACTTTACGGAATCCTCGGATATCACGCTTGCCACGACGCGCGCCGGAAACATTATCGGCGGTGGAGACTGGGCAGAGGATCGTATCATTCCCGATATTGTGCGCGCAGTAGAGGCAAAACGACCGGTGCGACTACGGAATCCTGAGGCCGTGCGCCCCTGGCAACATGTACTCGAACCCGTATTTGGGTACCTGTTGCTGGCCGCGCGGATGCGGACGGAGCGAAAGTTCGCCGACGCCTGGAATTTTGGCCCCCCCGAAAACGCCGTTCGCACCGTCAGGGATCTGACCGAGCGATTTATTGCGACACTGGGGCGCGGAGCCTATGAAACGGACGACTCTGACACGTTCCACGAAGCAAAACTGCTCAGAATCGATGCCTCCCGCGCCAGATACCAGCTTGGATGGGATCCGCGCCTGGACTTTGAATCGACGGTAAGCTGGACTGCCGAATGGTACCGCAGGGTCAGCGACTCGGAAGACCCGGACGCGGTGACGCGCGAACAGATTCGGCGTTACAGTAAGGGCATGGGCACATCATGAGCGCACGCGAGCCACGATGCCGGTCCTGTGCAGCGGCACTCGAGCACGTCCTGGTCGATCTGGGGGTCTCGCCGCTCGCCAACGCCCTCGTACGACCAGACGAACTCGATCGCGCGGAGTTGGCGGTGCCACTCAAGGTGCTGTTTTGCGACCAATGCGGCCTCGCCCAGACATCAGCATGGGTGGCGCCCGAAGACATCTTTTCTGATTATGTGTATTTCTCTTCGTGGTCTTCGAGCTGGCTCGAACATTGCCGTGCATATAGTCAGCAGGTGATCCAGCGGCTCGGCCTGGGCGGCGACAGCTTTGTCGTAGAGATCGCGAGTAATGATGGATACCTGCTGCAATACTTTCGGCAGGCTGGCATACCTGTCCTTGGTATCGAGCCCGCGACAAACGTGGCCGACGTAGCTCGCGAGCGGGGAATCCCGACGCTCGATATCTTTTTCGGCCAGGCCGCCAGCGACACCGTACGAACACAGCACCGCTCCGCGGATCTGATCATCGCGAACAATGTTCTGGCGCACGTCCCGGACATCAATGACTTCGTCGCGGGTATTGCGAACCTGCTGGCCGCACAGGGTGTCGCGACATTCGAGTTTCCACATTTCCTGAACCTGGTTCGCGATGTTCAGTTCGACACGATTTACCAC
>RFIY01000082.1 GCA_003695505.1 Candidatus Dadabacteria bacterium
CAGGCGCTGCTCTGCGCGCGCGCCGGCGCCGCGTTTGTCAGTCCATTTATCGGACGTCTCGACGACATCGGCCACGACGGCATGGATCTGATCCGCCAGATTCGCATCATTTTTGATAACTACGGCTTTCACACGCAGATCCTTGCGGCCAGCCTGCGCCACCCACAGCATGTGATGCAGGCGGCGCTCGAAGGCGCAGACTGCGCCACGCTGCCCAAGAAGGTCTTCGACCAGATGCTCCATCATCCGCTGACTGATATCGGGCTCGAACGATTTCTGGCCGACTACCAGGCCAGCAAGCAGCAGGCCTGATCGTGCTGCGCCGACTCGTACCGCTGACGCTGCTGCTTGCCGCGACGAGCGCGTCGGGGGACGAAGTCTGGCAGAGTCCGGCACTCGACCAGGGATTGACCGGTGGTCTGCATACGGTCTACGCCACAACCGGTCAGGGCAAGATCGATCTGTACGGTAGCGCCGGCTTTTCGCGTGAATCCGACCTGTTTGGCGACGGCACCGGGGCTCAGACCATCCCATTCCGCTTTGGCGCCGTCCTGCCGGTGCTCGATTTCCTCGAAGTGGGACTCGACATCGCCGGGTCGAGTGTTTCGGGCATCGACCTTCCGGACGAAACGACATCGTTCGGCGATGTGCGGCTGCGCGCGAAGTACGCTCGTGAAGTTCACGGTTTCGGCCTCGCGCTGTTTGCGGGATACGACCTGCTGCAGGGCGTCGAAAACATCAGCCGCGTCGCCGACGTCGCGACGCCGCGCATCGGCCTTGCGGCGAGCATGGGACTTGGCGACCGGCTGCGCACGCACGCCAATCTTTCCTACATCTATGATCGTACGGTGAACATGCTCAATGGTACCCGGTCTCCGACGAGCCTCGAACGCGTTGCGTGGCAGATGCGCGATTATACCTATCTGCTGGGAGCGATTGGCGTGGAGCTGCTGCATGAGACGGTGCTGCCCATCGTCGAATATGCAATCGAGCAGCCTGTCGGCGATGTGACCGGAGGACGGACGCCGATTCACACGATCAGCGGCGGGCTCAAATACCGGCCGATCGAACATCTGATCCTGCAGGCAAGCCTCGACGTCGGCGCGGGCGGTAATGACACCGCCGCGCCCGCTGTCCCGCTGTTGACCGGCCAGGTCGGCCTGGCCTGGCGTTTTGGCGAATCGTTTGCGACTCGGGCACCAGTCGAGCTCGACGACGCAACGCCAGCAGAATCCACCCCGGCCGCCGAATCCGACGCGGATCAGATGAATTCGACACCGCCGTCAGAAGACGGCACAGATGAAACTGCCAGCGAACCGGCAGCGCCTGAATCTCCCACGACGGAGGCACCTGCCCAGGCTGAACAAGCGCCAACCACGGACGATGCGCCGAAAGAACCCGCCCCCGCGACGCAGGAGCCATCCCAATCGACTTCGCCCTCAGGCGACGCCGTCGATCTGAACCAGTTCGCGGACTAGGACTCCGACGCTACACGCCTCAGCGCGCCAGGCAACCAACAATGCCGGGATCGTTTTCCAGGAAAACGCGTAGCGACCGCCCTCCGCAGGAGCATCGGATGTCGGACCCCCGCTTCAGTTCTCGACGCTCCGCAGTCGCGATACGAGTACTCACGTTGCCGGACCGGGCGACGAATTGCGTATCATCCGCTACCGCATAGTTGCGCGCTCCCGCGCGAAAACGGCGGTTCAGCTCATCAGGCGGAAGGGGATACGTACGATGTGAAAAACCGGTGTCGCCACGCCATCGACCAATGCGGGTTCGTAGCGCCAGTTGCGCACCGCCTGAATCGCTGAGGAAAGAAACGGCTCGTCGCCACTGAGCGGACGGATATCAGCGACGTTGCCCTTTTCGTCAACGACGATCTTGAGAATGACCAGCCCGGATCGTCCCTCTTTGCGCGCCAGCAGCGGGTAGTCCGGGGGCTGATTTCCCGGCAATGGCTTCGGTGGAATCGCCGTCTGCGGCAGCACTTGTGCGGATGCTGCAGCGCCTTCCGGTGCATAGACCATGACACCTTTTTCCTGGGAAGGGTCCGCTTCGGCCAGCGGCCCCTTGTGCACCCGCACCGGGGCAGTCAATTTGCGCACCTTCACCGGCCTCTTGACAACGAATTTCTTGACATTCTTTGCAACGATCGGCTGCGGCGCCGGTTCCGCGACTGGTTTCGGCAACTCGATGGGCTTTGCCGGTACAGGTTTTGGCGGCGGCACTTTCTCAACGAAGCTGACTTCTACCTCTTTCTCTACGGGAGCGGTTCGCGTCATGCCACGCATCTGGCTCGACAAAACCAGCGCGCCAACGAAGAATGCCGCAGCGAACGCCCACGACCCGAGTCGCATCGCCGAGGACGTTTCTGGCATTTCCCAGGATGTTGAAAATGTCTGTGTCGCCATCTTGTCGCTCCTTAACTAATCCCGATAACTCAACAATTTGACACCATTGCCGCAGGCCACAACCGATCCGGTGAAATCGAGTTCGACGACGTCACCCGTGGCTGTCTCCGCCTCAATAACCGCCTTGCGGTAGAGTTCGAAACTGCCGTAGTCCTGTTTTGGCCCACGGAAGCCGATTCTTCTCAGGTGCAGCTCAACCCCGCCCCAGTCTCGCAGCGCGCGTTCGAGCGCCTTTTCTGTTGACGCCGCGTGCAACGTCCAGGCATCCGTCACCGGCACATTCCAATCGGGCGACGACGCGGGAAACCGTGGCCAGAGCTGCTGTCGGAATTCTGTTTCCGAGATCAACAGCCGGTGCAGGGCGGACTTGTCAGACTGCCGTAGCCCATCCAGCAACGCATTCGCCAGCTCCGTCGTGGAACCATAGGGCCCCTGCAACTGGCATGCAGCGTCGGATTGAGCCTGCGTACAGGCCGCACCGAAGAACATCACGACAAGGGCGGTGACAAGTGACCGGTTCCTGATCTTCATCTGAACCAGAATGGCAGTGAATTGTTTGCAAATCGTTAGCGCTCAAAAAAACCAGGGGACGCGTCGTACGCCGCGCCCCCTGGCGCCCGGGCTAGTCGGATGGAGGAGACGCCCGGACTTTCTTATATGAGGTTCGTCGCGCTCAGTTTTGCTCGAACGTTGTCCAGCCTGACAACCAGTTGTCGGCTTTGATCGCACCGCAATAGCTCGCCGCATCCGAAAATCCGAAGGTCGTCGCATCGGCCCCACAGCTGCCATCAACGGCGGGAGAATCGCTCGCGGGCATCAGATCCGGGCTGGCAAACGATACGCTCGCCAGCTTCGGATCGACGAAGGACGGCGCGGTCGAACTGTTGACAAATGCGACTTCGTCGGTATTGTCCGTGTCATCCTTGATGTTGTCGGTCGCGTTGGCAGCGTTCGTCGTGCGGTTGCCGTAGAAAATCAGATTCGACAGGGTCACCGTGGATCCATCGGCGGCATTCGTACCACCAGTTGCATAGTCATCCATGTCAATCGCTGAATCCACGAAGTTCATCACAATGCCGTTTACGGCCAGCCCTCGCGTACCTTCCTTGTACTTCAGGCCGTTGCCCTTGCCGCTGGCATACTCTCCGCGCCCAACGAATGTGAAATTCGCGAACTTCGGATACGCTCGGGGAGCGGCGTTTGCATCTGGATCCTGATTGCTGGCTTCGATGCCATTGTCTCCGAAGCCTTTGTCCTGGAGACAAACGGCATACTGGACACGCAGATCGACGCCCATGTCCGTGTCAAAGCAGTCGTCGCCGACGCCCGTGACCAGCAGATGATCAGCAACCAGCTTGCCGCCGAACCATTCGATGCCATCATCAAGACCGTAGTGCACCTGAACGTAGCTCAGCCTGGTGCCGGAACCGACCGAACCAAGTGTAAGGCCGTTCAGCTCATTGTCCGGACTCAGCTCCCATCCAGCGTACTCGATCCGAACGTATTTCAGTTCACCGCTGTTGTCGGCGTTATCCGATCCCCCATGCGTTCCACCGTTGCCCTCAAGCTGCACGTCCGTGCCGACGTTGTTGATGCCCTTCCCGAGAATCACAACGCCGCCCCAGTCTCCGCGCTGCCGCTTGCCTTCCGGTAGGGACGAAGTGAATACGATCGGCTGCGTCGCGGTTCCGACGGCCATCAATTTTGCGCCCCGTTCTACCTGCAGCCAGCCCAGTGGCTCCTTCGTGCCAAGGATCGTCGTCCCCGGTTCGATCGTCAACGTTGCAGGGGCCTTGACAGAGACACGCCCAACGAGCAGGTAGGTGTTGTCCGCAGTCCAGGTGGTATTGCTGTCGATATCACCCTGCACGGCGACTGCACCTGCGACCGGATCTTCGGTGGGGCTGAATTTTGTCCACCCGGCCATCCAGTCCTGATCCTTGAATGCACCGCAGTAAGCCGCGCTGGTGTCGAATGGTGCGGCTGGCGCAGCGCAATCCAGTGCCGGCGATCCCGGCTTGGGCAAGAGGTTCGGATCTTCAGGATCAATGCTGTTGAGCTGCGGATCATCCGTGAAGCTGTTGCCATATGTCGCGGCAGTATTTTCGAAGTACGCCTGTTCCTCGGCACCGCGAACCTGAGCGATCGTCGCGTTTCCGGCCGCCTTGTTGCCAAAGAACAAGGTATTGCGGATATCGAACCCGGCCACGTCGACCTCGTCGAAATCCACGGCGCCGTCGACGAAGTTCATCACGACGCCGTTTGTTGCCGTCCCCTTGCCACCTTCCTTGAAACGGATGCCGTTCCCCTTTCCGGACCCATACTCTCCACGTCCGATGAAGGTGTAGTTCGCAAACTTGGGGAAAGCGACCGGCGCGGCCGCAAAATTGTCGGCGTTGTTACTGGCCTCGATACCATTGTCACCCTGGCCTGCTGCCTGGATGCAAACGGCCCATTGCACGATGCCGCTATACCCCAGGTCGGTGTCAAAACAGTCATCGGCGACGCCCGAAACCACGAGATGATCCCCGTTGACGCTGCCACCAAACCATTCAATCCCGTCGTCGAGACCAAAGTGAACCTGCACATGGCTGAGGGTCGTACCCGAGCCAACGGAGCCGAGTGTCAGGCCATTCAGCTCATTGTCCGGGCTCAGCTCCCAGCCGGCATATTCGATCCGGACGTATTCGAGTGTCCCACTGCTGTCGCTGTCGTCGCTACCGCCAAACGTGCCACCGTTGCCTTCAAGTTCCACGTCGGTTCCGACGTTGTTCGAGGCGTTGCCGAGGAGTACGACACCGCCCCAGTCCCCGCGCTGGCGCTTCGTTTCGTCGGTGACAGAGGAAGTAAACACAATGGGCTGGGTCACCGTACCGACTGCCATCAGTTTGCCGCCCCGCTGCACCTGCAACCAGCCCAGCGGTTCTTTGCTTCCCCGGATCTCCGTTCCCGGCTCAATCGTCAGGGTCACGCCAGACGGAACGGAAACGCGCCCCTTCAACAGATACACATTGTCGGCCGTCCAGGTCGTATCCTCGGCGAGATCGCCGGTCACGACGATCTCTTCGCGTTGCGTGTCTCCAATGATGATGTCGTCCCCGGAATCGCTGCCGCACCCGGCGGCCAGGAACATCGTTGCCAGCGCAACGCCTGATATCTTCAGCAAAAGTCTGTTCACGGAATATCTCCTTCCGATCATGTTCGATTCGAATTGATACGCCCGTCTCTGGGCATATCCGGTACCTTTCCTGTTCAGGGTAATGATCATTTGTTTGTGAAACGTCACCAGCTCGTAAGGATTTTGTGAGCGCCGCGCATCAGAACGACCACTCAATCCCGACGTTCGCGGCAATGCCTTCGTAGTCGCGGCGCACGATTTCGTTCCCCTGCCGCGCACGGATTGCCTCGTCAAGCAGGTTTTCGGCGGCGAGCTTCAATTTCCAGGCCTCACCAATCGTCTGCGAAACCGTCAGATCCAGGCCGTGCACCGGCAACTCGTAGATATCGGGCATGCCAAACGCACCGACCTGGGCAATCCGCTTCGAAAACACGTTGTAGCTGATCTGTGCGGCGGTACCGCGATCAAGGTCGACGCCGAGAAGCGCATTGAACAGGACCTTGCTCTGCCCCTGAAGCGGCCGACTCGACCGGGTCTGGATACCCGAATCCGGGTCGAGCGACACCTCCGAAGTAAGCCAGGTCAGGTTCACCCCGCCATACATGATCCGCATCGCTTCAGCCAGAAAGGCCAGATTACTGCGCGCTTCGAGTTCGACGCCATAGTTGGATGCGCCCCGCGCATTCGCAAACGAAATCGTCTGCTGTCCCGACGGAATGATCACCTGTTCGATGGGATCCACGAAGTCCTTGTAAAACAACGAAACGGCGACTACCGCGCCCTCGGATGGGAACCATTCCTGGCGGACGTCGACGTTGAGGATTTTCGTCTCCTGCAGGTCGGGATTGCCCTGAACCTCCTGGCCGCCAAAAAAGTCCGCAAGTGCAAACGGTGAAAGTTCACGAAAATCTGGTCGTGCGACGGTTCGTGACACGCCGAGTCGCAGGTTCATGTCATCCCGCAGGCGGATCACAATGTTTGCCGACGGCAGTACATCGTCATTCGTCAGTTCGGACGGCACCTTCGTCTGTTCCGGTGCAAACGGGTCAAAGGTCGACACGGACACTTCCGAGTGCTCGAACCGCACACCTGCAATGAGCTGGACACGCTTATGTAATGGAAGATCACTCAACGCCCATACCCCATAGACCCGTTCGCTGGCGCTGTAGCTGTCGGTCGGTCGCGACGCCTCTTCGAGCCGGATATTGACGCCAACCTGTTCATCAGCGAGCAGTTGCTCCGGGGGCAGGATAAAAAATGCAGGATCGGCGTTGTCCACGGGCAGGAAGCGGAAGCGCCGGACGTTGAAGTCGCGATCACGCCCCGAGACCTGCACACCACCGCCGACACGCGCCGTAAGTCCATTCCACACTTGCCGCTCATGCATCAGGTGCAACGCCGCCTCGAATCCGGGTTCACGCAGATCGGACCAGAAGTGGCTGCCCGAAGATGACTTCGGCAACCAGCGCGAAAAATCGGCGCCTTCGGATTGCGTGCGAACCAGCTCCCTCCAGTCAGGCTCATCGCGCAACGCGATACTGAACGCGCCCCGCCAGTTCAGATCAATCACACGGAAATGGTGACTGCCGGAAAACTGATTGAAGGACAACGACCGACTCAGAAAACGCTGGCTTGTGTATTCCAGGTCGCCATTGAACTGTTGTTCGAATCCCGACAGCAGACGAGCTTCATCGCTACTCTTGCGCGTCAGCAGAGACGTCCATTCGAGCTGGTGATTGGCCTGCAGCCGGTATCCCAGGTTGACGAGGCCGGTCCACCGGACGTTTTGTGCGCCAGTTTCACCAGAAAAGTCGGTAGCGCGATCGAGGATCGGCGTCCCGTCGGACTCCTCCCCCATCAACCGCAGTTTGCGGCGGATCTGGAAGGTTCGCTCGTTCGACAGCCCATATGCCCCGGACACGAGCCAGCCCAATTCACGCCCCCCCGGCGTCGCACGATCGCCAACGGTCACGCCGCAGGAGACATCGGGCCCCGCAACGCGCCGGTGGAGCGTAAAGTCATTGTTGAAGCGACGTGCAATGTCGATCATATTGGCTTCGGTCAGCGTGCCGCCCTCGACGTTCGCCCCGGCGAACAGGCGCCCCCCCCGTGGTAACCCGGATGGAAGCGCGCGCGTACCGTCATCAAAACCGAGCGCATCCAGTTTTCCACCGTCGTAGTCAAGGATCTTCTTGCCGGTCGCCGACGCGAGATAGCCGAGCGAACATCCGAGTTTTCCGATCCTTTTCTCGGGAAACGATCGTGTTTCGACCTGGACGACTCCGCCGGCAAAATCACCGGCAAGATCCGGCGCCGCGGTCTTGACGATCGCAACATTGGACAGGACCGACGTCGAAAAGATGTCCAGTGGGACCACCTTGCGATCGGGCTCGGGACTTGGCAGCCTTGAACCATTCAGCGTTGTATACGAGTACCGTTCGCCGAGACCACGGACATAGACGAACTTTCCGCCGACAACGGATGTGCCCACGGCCCTGCGCACCGCCTCCGATGCGGTACCGTCCGAAGCGCGCGCCATATCCTCGGCGGAGAGCCGGTCGGACACCACGGTCGCCTTCTTGCGCACGACCAGAACGACGGAAGCTTTCGTCACATCTGGTCTCCCCTGAACAACGACTTCTTCTACCGACGCGGAAGAGCGCAGCCCGGCAATCGTTTCGTTCTTCGGTTCCAGCACCAGATCCAGCATCGCCTTCGCGCCGCCAATGACACGAACACCTTCGATGCGGCGCGGCCGCATCCCTGAAGCCTGAACTTCGATGTCCCATTCCCCCGGCCAGAGGTTCAGGGAAAAGGATCCGTCGGAGCCGCTTCGTGTATAGGCTGTCCTTTCGGGGATGAACATCGGAGATGCGATCCAGTTTGCTCCGTCGAACACCAGCTCCGGCGCAGGCCCCCAGACAGCCCCATCCGTCGCGATGAGTGCAAACTGGAGCCGCTGTGCTCCCGACACCGGACGGACGAAAGACAGTTCTGCGACCTGCGGAGTGGAGCCAGCGACGATCGTTACCGGCCATCCGGCCAGCAGTTCGGCGCCAACCACGGGGACGAGTTGCAGGTCTGGAACCCCACCAGTCCCTGTCACAGTAATGGCGACGCCGTCCGCATCGGCGGTCGCGGCGATATGTACAGCGTTGTAGCGGTCAGCGTCCGCTGGCGTCCAGTCCGGCGCGCTGACCGTCGCCAGGACCTCTGCGGACAGTCCTTTGCCGTCGAGTACGTTGATCACCTGCCCGACCAGTTGCCCCGGCTCGATCAACGAAACGGCTCGCTGCTGCAGGGTCGTTGCTGCGGACACCTCCCCCGAAGCGAATGCGCCATACGAGAAACGCCACGACTGTCGCAACATCTCGGTGCCAGAAATGACCGGCGCGCCGGCGATCGCGACCATCCAGTCGGGCGGCAGGGGCTCTGTGACCGTGAGCGATGCATCGAATTCGACGCCTTCGCCGGAGCCGAGCGCCGGCAAATCAACCGCCAGTCCGTTGAGGTCCGGCAATGTTGATGTGACCGTCACCGTCAATTCTGGCAGCGATGCTTCACCGCCGTTGGCGACGAGAAATCGAAACAGAACCGTTTCTCCCGGTTCAGCGACGCCGTCGCCGTCCCCCTGGGCACCCTCACCCGAATCGATCAGGCTAAGTTCGGCATAAGCGCCACGGGTGGATGTTGTCGCCTCTGAAGTTTCGGCATGACCGACACGCGGCAAGCAAAGCGCGAGCGCGGCCAGAAGACAATACATTCCTCTACGTTTCAACACGTTACGAATCCTTATCAATACACGCGTTACGAAAAACAGCGCAGAACTATGACGCAGGCCGCTTCGTCAGGATTGCGATATAGACCGCACCGGCGGCGCGCGCCTGATCGAGGATCTCGACCGCCACCCCGTAGGGCGCATCATCGGCCGCGTCGAAAAAAACTGTCTGATCATCTCGCGCCGCAAACACACGGCGCAGCTTGTCCGCAAAGCCATCCATCGGGATGATCTGGTCATTGATATGAACCTGACCGTCGTCATCAACCCGCACCACCAGCGGAGGCTCGGTGTCGTCGGCCGCCGATGGCGGCGATTCCTGTTTCTCCTGCTTCGGCAACTGCACGGTGAACTGTTTGCGTAGCATTGGCGTGATCACCATGAACACGATCAGCAACACCAGCACGACATCGATCAGCGGCGTCATGTTGATCTCGGGTTGCACACGCTCCTTGCCGCCCGACGATGGAACATGCATTCCCATATCAGCCGTCCTCCTGTGACTCGGATACGATCAGAACGGCGCTCGGAAAGCCGGCTTCACGGACAATCTGAAAGACCTGACGCACATCCGAGAAACGCTGCTTTCGATCCGCCCGGATCGCGAGCTTCTTGCGCGGATTATCCGCGCGCACACGGGACAGGTAGCCAGCAAGCGGTTCCGCTTCGAGCACATTGCCATCAACGTGTACCCTGCCCTCACGATCCACCGAGATTTCCAGCGGATCGGCCTGCTTCTTTGCATCTGGATCGACATTGAAAATGGCGGGCAGATCGAGCTCGACATCGTTTTCGAGCTGCGGCGTCACAACCATAAAGATGATCAACAGCACCAGGACGACATCGACCAGCGGTGTGACGTTGATCGATGGCCGGATCTCAGGCCGCCTGCTGTGTCTCATCGACATCGCTGTGATCCTCGATGCGGTCAAGAATACGTCCGGCGAGCGTTTCCAGCTCGGCGTCGAATGCGTCCATGCGTCCGTTGAGTATGTTGAACAGCACGACCGCAGGAATCGCGACCATCAATCCCAACGCCGTCTCGGCGAGGGCCTCGGAAATCCCGCCGGCAACCGCCGAGATGCCGCCACTTCCTGTCAAAGAGATCGTCTTGAATGCGACGATAATCCCGATCACTGTTCCAAGAAGCCCAACAAATGGCGCAATCGATCCAACGGTGGCCAGGCCCGACATTCCACGCCGCATCGAACGCGACGCGGCTTCGAGATAGCGCTCCACCTCGCGGCTCGCCACCTCGACCGCGGTCAGCCGTCCGTTTCGCTTGCCGGACAACGCCCCCAGCGCCGCGAGCACCAGTCCGCGCGCATGGCTGGCCGGCGCATCTGCTGCGTGGGCGACGACATCCGCAAACGCGCCGCTGTCAAGCTGGTCGCCCACCTCTGCAACGAAACGCTCGCCAAGTCGTCGCATCCGCGCCACCATCCATCGGCGCTCGACATAAATCGCGACCGCGAACACGCCCATGCCGGCGAGCGCGATCGAAATAAACCTGTTGATGGGGCCCATGTGCCCCCAGAGCGTTACGAGATTGAATTCCATGAGTGATTCTCCTCCATCTGGAAAATAAACGGTTCCATGTACCCGGAATCAGCGTCAGTGTCCGGAAGAATCGTTAGCCTTCGATTCGCGTTTGATGAGCGTCGCGTTAGCAATGGCCGACACGGCTGTTCAGATCGGAGCGATCGCTGAAATGTATAGGGATCTGATGATGAAGGAGGTTCTCTCTGCAGGCCACGCATGAAGAGCGCAAACGGCACTCGGCTTTGAGTCGGCGCGGGCGGCAATGACACCGCCGCACCTGCTATCCCGCTGTTGACCGGCCAGGTTGGCCTGGCCTGGCGTTTTGGCGAATCGTTTGCGACTCGGGCGCCAGTCGAGCTCGACGACGCGACGCCAGCAGAACCCACCCCGGCCGCCGAGTCCGACGCTGATCAGATGGATTCGGCACCGCCATCAGAAGACGGCCCAGATGAAACTGCCGGCGAACCGGCAGCGCCTGAAGGGCCCACAACGGAAGCGCCTGTTCAGGATGAACAACCGGCGCCCTCGGACGATGCGCCGAAAGCATCCGCCCCCGCGACACCGGAACCACCCCAATCGACGCCGCCCTCAGGCAACGCCGTCGATCTGAACCAGTTCGCGGACTAGGACTCCGACGCTACGCGCAATCGTTCGGCTCTGAGCCGGTGCGCGGGACTGAGCAACACGCGATAACTGAATAGCACGATCATCAGCGTCGACAGCGCAACCGCGGCAGCGATCATGAACACGATCACGATCTGATACATCACCGCATCCGCCGGCGCGGCACCAGCCAGAATCTGCCCCGTCATCATGCCAGGCAGCGACACGACGCCCATGACGAGCATCGAATTCGTGATCGGAATCATTCCGGTGCGAATGGCCTCGCGAACTTCGACATGCACGGCTTCCCAGCGCGTCGCCCCGAGCGCGAGATCCGCCTCGATCGCATCGCGCCGTTCGACAAGCAGCGCGGCGAACCGGTCGAAGCCCAGCGAGACGCCATCGAGTGCGTTGCCGAGGACCATACCGAGCATTGGGATCAGGTACTGCGGTTCGTACCACGGGTCCACATCGACAATCCAGATCACTGCGACACCCGTCACGACGAACGCGCCGCCCATCACCGACACGAGGCCGCCAAGCCAGCCCAGATGGAACCGCCGCCCACTTCGTCCCACGGCGGTAAACCCGGCGACGGCCGCCATCACCAGGGCAATGGCGACGATCGGCAGTGGCTCGCGCAGAGCAAACGGCCACTCCAGAATCATGCCGACGAGCAGCAGTTGAACCGTCATGCGGATCGCGGCCCAGGTCAGGCGCCGGCCCAAACCGCGCGCGCCCGCGCTGCGCCGAAGGCGTCGTGCCGCCAACGGTGGCACAGAAGTCACGATCGGCAACGCCTGCGACGACTGATTCATAACGCACCACGTTGCAGATGATCGTCGCATTCCGTTGCATCCGCGCAACACTCACGCCTTCCGTTGTGGCACGCCACTTGTTATGCTATGGGGCATGGCTGAACCGATGCCCCCATCTGCCGAACCACGACCGCCACTGCTGATCGTCGACGACGACCCGGAGATGTGCACGCTGCTGACGCGTCTGCTGCGCGAGCAGTGCGGGCCCATACGCGCCGCGTTGACGACCGAAGACGCCGAGGCGGCCCTGGATGCGTCCGTCCCCGATCTCGCCATCGTCGACTGGTCGCTGCGCACCCGTGACGGTGCTGCGATCGATGCTGCAAGCCTGCTTGAACGGCTGGCGGCCATCGACGAAGAACAGCGACCCGGCATCCTTGTGCTGACTGGCAGATCCGACAGGTCGCTCGCCGATCGCGCGCTCGCGCTGGGCGCGGACGATTTTGCCATCAAACCGATCGACAACAGCAATCTTCGCGCGCGCGTCGGCGTGCTCTGGCGGCGTGTACGCGAACGGCGAGTGACGGCGCGCCGTGAACGGCGCTATCAACTCGCCATTCGCGCAGCACGAGATGCCATCTGGGACTGGGATGTGGCCGCCGACGACTTGTATCTTTCTCGGCGGTTCTTTGAGATGCTTCGCTGCCCCGAACAGAACGCGACATATCACATCGACACCTGGCTATCGCGCATCCACGAGGCGGATCGGTCCCGGACAGAGGCAGAGCTGAACGCGTTCATTTCAGGACTGATGCCGGTCTTTGATACCGAGGTGCGGATGCGCACTGGTGATGGCCAGGTCAAGTGGCTGCTCTGCCGGGCTCACGCGATCCGTGGTGCCGAAGGCACCGCGCAACGCATCGTCGGCGCGTTTACTGATCTGACGGATCGGGGCATGGCCGACGCCCTGACCGGACTGCCCGGGCGGCAATCGTTTCATCGCCGCCTGATGGCGGCCCTGGACAACCGGCGCCGGCGCGAGACCGCTTTCGCCGTCGCATTTTTCGACCTCGACCGGTTCAAATGGATCAACGATTCACACGGACACGATACGGGAGACGAGTTTTTACGGATCATTGCCCGTCGCCTGGAAGAAATCATCATCGGACATGGTTCGGTCTTCCGGATTGGCGGCGATGAGTTTGTCACGCTGCTCGAAAATGTCGATGACGAATCCGCGCGTACATTTCTGGAGGACATGCGCCGCGCCGTTGCACGTCCTGCGGAGATCTCCGGGGAGCTGCTGTCCAGCACCGTCAGCATTGGCTATATTCATTCACATTTCGCTGGAGAAACGGAAGCCGAAATCATGCGGGCGGCCGATGCGGCCATGTACCTCGCCAAGCGGCGCGGCGGCAACCAGATCGCCGCGTACGACGCCATCGTGCAGCATCGTGAGCGCCATCGACGCGCACTCGCGGCAGATCTGCAGCAGGGGTTCTCCAGCGATCAGTTTGTCACCCATTTTCAGCCCATCGTCCCCAGCGGCGATGCCGGCCAGATCGGCTTCGAGGCGCTGGTGCGGTGGCAACACCCGGAGCGCGGCCTGATCTACCCTGGCACATTCATCGCGGTCGCCGAGGAAACCGGGCAAATCAATCGACTCGCTGGTCTTGTGTTCGACCACCTGCTCGACGCGCTCAACCAGATTCATCGTGATCTTCCAGGCATTGCGGAACGTCTTTTTTTCTCGGTCAACGTCTCGTCCACGCTGTTCACGGATGGCCGCGTTGCGGACCTGCTGGAAGCCCGGCTGCCCCGTTCGGGCATCGAGCCTTCGCAGTTGATCATCGAGCTGACCGAATCGGTGCTGATCACGGATACCGATGGCGCGGTGAACACGTTGCGGCGCGTGCGGGATCTGGGCTGCCGGATCGCGCTCGACGATTTCGGCACCGGCTACTCGTCGCTGTCGCATCTGTTTTCGCTGCCGATCGACCACATCAAGATTGATCAGAATTTTGTGCAGCAGCTTCCGCGAAACTCCAATGCAGACGCCATTGTACGGGCGGTCACGGAGCTTGGGCATGCGCTGAATCTCACGGTTGTTGCCGAAGGTGTGGAGCGCCAGGAGCAGCTCGACGTCCTGCTTGCGCACGGCATCGACTATCTGCAGGGGTACCTGTTCAGCCAGCCATTGCCGCTGGAACGCATGACGGCGTTGCTTCAGGCCCTCGACGCGGGCCAGGCCGTGCAGGACGCACTGCACGATGTGGCAGCGGACTTCATTGAGCAACCGCCGCGCGAAGCGACATCGGTGCCACGCCAGTGGTACGGTCCGGTCGTGACTCAGGATCGGCTCGAACAGACCGCCGAACGCCTGAGCAGCTTCATCGATTCCCTGACCGGGCAGGCCGTTCGCACCGGCGAACTGTCCTATGGGCCGCTTCCTGTGTTCGGAAACACCGTTACGGCGCGGATTCCGCTCCATGGTGACTACGACGGTCTTCTGCTGCTCAGCACACCGAGACCACTACTCGATTCGGTGAGCTCGGTCGTCTACCCGCACCTGCCTCCATCCGCGGAGCTGCTCGAAGACATCGCTGGCGAGTTCGCGAACATCATCGCCGGCACTGCGACGCAATCCCTCGGATTGTCAACCCTGCAAATCGGGATTCCGGAGATTCTGGCCGAAGGAGAACGTATCGTTGTTGCTGCACAACAACATTTGCAGTTCGTCCATCTGCCATTGTACTGGAACGATCATGTCTTCTGGCTCTCGCTTGGATTCAGCGTGCCAGCCGTTCCCTGATGCGGCCGCCAGCCGGTCTGGCGTACCCATTCCATCGCCGCCCCGAAGACGACATTGGACAAATTGTAGCTGCGCACCCCATCGGATTGCGGAAAGCGGACCTTCGGCACGTCCATGGCCCGCCAGTGCTCCGGCAGACCACGCGTTTCGCAGCCAAAGACCAGCGCTGTCGCGTCACACAGGTCGGCGTCCCAGATCTCGACCGAGCCGGTCTTCGAAAACAGGACCGGTCGCCCGCGCAACAGGCGTTGCCGGACACGTTCCGCGTCGGGCTCGTGGGTGACATTCAATTTGGGCCAGTAATCCAGGCCTGCCCGCCGCAACTGCCGATCGTTGATCTCGAACCCCAGTGTTCCGGCAAGCGTCAGCGGCAATCCAAGGCCAACGCAGGCGCGCCCGATATTCCCCGTGTTCGGTGGAATTTCGGGCTCGACGAGCACGATCTCGACAGGGCGTAGCGGCATCGATGGCCTGTGGCGATCAGCCTGCGGCGCGCACGGCCTGCAGCCACGGCAGTTGCGTCCCCTGGCTGGCAACGACGCCTGACAATGACGCATGAACCGGCATCCACGGCCCGACCCACTCCCAGACCATCGGCGGGCGACTGAATCCCTTCATTTCGACGCGGCCACAGCGACGCAACAGGCGGCTGCCGCCATCCCGCCACGGCACCTCGATGAGATACTGCTTTGGTTCCGGCATCAGATAGCGTCGGTCCAGTCGTTTGAGCAGCTCGGGCGTGCGGATGTCCAGAACACGCACTTCGTCGGTGTCGAGCGCCTTGCAGACCTCGACAACAGACTCGGGACTCAGGCCGATG
>RFIY01000012.1 GCA_003695505.1 Candidatus Dadabacteria bacterium
GACCAACGATGATCTGGTGCAGGAAGCGAAGGTCGACGAGCTGTACGACTTCGAGCTCATCTACGAAGGCGAAACGACCGCGACGATTCGGGCGGTGCCCAAGCCGGATGCCGCAGTCGTCTGGGGGCGCATCGACTACGAACTGCGCATCGCCGATCCGTTGCCACTGCGGGCCCGATACTACGACGAGGATGGCGAACTGGTGCGAATCCTGAGGTTCGAAGACGTGCGTCGCATCGCCGGGCGCGAGATCCCGATGCGGATCGTCGTGCTGCCGCAGGACAAGCCGGACGAGCGGACCGAGTTCGTGTACGAGTCGATCGAATTCGACGTGCCGCTGCCGAAGAACCTCTTTTCGCTGACGGCGTTGCGGCGGCGTTGATGCTACTACGCCTTGGCTGGCGGAACCTCTGGCGCAACCGGCGCCGGACGCTGCTGACGATGTCGGCGATTGCGGTCGCCGTGTCGTTCGTGATTCTGCTGTTGGGGTTGCAGGACGGCATGTTGCGCGACATGATCGTCGGCGCAACCGATTACTATCACGGGCATGCGCAGATTGCCCCCGAAGGCGCCTTCGACAACCCGTCGTTGTATCGTTCGCTCGATGCCGAGGCCACGATCGAACAGATCGCGCGACGCGACGGGCTGTCCGCGATCACGCCGCGCCTCGATGGCTTTGCGCTACTGGCCGGCAACAAGCCCGGCGCGGCGGCGCAGCCGGCGCAACTGCTGGGCGTTGATCCTGTCCGCGAAACGAAAGTGACCCGGCTCGCGGAGCAGGTGCGGCGTGGGCGCTGGATTCGATCCGGTACGGTCACCGCCGAGGTTGTGATCGGCCAGGGGCTGGCGCGTCGGCTCGAGGCGGACGTCGGGGACACACTCGCCGTGATGGGGCAGGCCGCCGATGGGTCGATCGTCCAGGAGCTGTTGACGGTCGTCGGGATCATCGAGACGGGCGATCCCGGACGCGATCAGATGCTGGCGATCGTGCCGCTGGACTGGCTGCAGACGGTACTCGTCTTGCCCGGCCGCGCGCACCGACTCGTCATTCGCGTCGAGGACCCAATGGCTGCGGATCTCTGGGTAGCCGCGCACAAGGATGACCTGACCGGTGTCGAGGTTCGTTCGTGGCGCGAGCTGTTGCCGTTGTTGTCGCAGATGCAGCAGATGTGGGATGTCGGGCAGTACGTCTTTACACTGATCTTCTACTTCGCGGTCGTGCTGATCGTCGCCAATACGATGACGATGGCCTTTTTTGAGCGCTTCCGGGAGTTCGCGGTGATGCGTGCGATTGGGCTGACAACCACGAAGTTGCAGGTGCTGGTCGGGCTCGAGGGGGCGTTGCTCAGTCTTGTCGCCGGTGTTGCGGGGGGCGTCTTCGGCGGACTGGCGACGGCGTTCTGGGCCAGCCATCCGCTCGATCTCAGTGCCTGGATGGAGCCGATTCGTTATGGCGGGGCCGTCATTCCACCGCAACTGCACACCTATCCGACGCGCATCAATACCCTGATGCCTGTCCTGCTGGTTGTCGTGCTGTCGATCGGGACGACGCTGCTGCCGATTCTGCGGTTGCGGCGACTCAAACCCGCCGAAGCGCTGGCGGAGGTGTAACGGTGCGGGATGGGCGCTGGATCTGGCTGCGCCTCGCATGGCGCAATCTCTGGCGGCAGAAGCGCCGCACGGCGATTCAACTCGCCGTCGTGGCCGGCAGCGTGCTGATCGCGCTCTGGTACAACAATCTCGCCCGTGGCATGTACGCGGCAATGATTCGCGACGGCGTGCGCTCGGGCAGCGGGCATATCGGCATTTATCATCCGAACTATCTCAGCGATCGGCTGGTGCGGCAGACGGTGGCGCCCGACGGCCTGATCGATGAACTCCGGAAGCTGGATCATGTCGTCGCGGTGATGCCGCGCGTGATGCTGCCCGGTGTCGCGCGCAGCAGCTACGAGCTGTTACCGGTTGCCATCGTCGGCGCCGATCTGGACACCGAGCAGGCGATCAATCCGATCCTCGATGCAAAGCGGCTGGTGGCCGGCCGGCTGCCGTCCCCCGGCAAACGGACCGTACAGGCGGTCGTCGGCGCGCGGTTCGCCGAGCGGCTGCACTTGCGCGTCGGCAGCAAGTTCGTGTTCAACGCCCAGAATGCCGATGGCGAGCTGATCGCCACGGCGATGCGCGTGGCGGGCATCGTGCGCACCGGATTGCAGGAAATCGACGAAGGGACGTTGCTGGTCTGGCGGCAGGATGCGGCAAAGTTGCTTGGGCGACCCGGCCACGCCCACGAAATCGCGGTGCTGCTCGACCGGCCGAATTCGATTGCCGAACTGCTGCCAGAGGTGCAGGCGCGCGCGGCTGCGCGCGGGGCCAAGGCGTTTCGCTGGGAAGAGGCGATGCCGGGACTCGCCAGCGGCATTCGTATGGACTATGCCTTTCTGCAGGCCATCGTGTTCGTGATCTTCGTGCTGGTCGCGATCGGCACGGTCAATATCCTTGTCATGGCCGTGCTCGAGCGCATCCGTGAGTTCGGTATCCTGCGCGCACTCGGCATGGAGCGGCGGCAGATCGGCTGGCTGGTGCTCAACGAAGCCGTGCTCGTCAGCCTGCTCGGGGTCGCAATCGGCGCGCTGCTGGGGTTTGCCGCGACCTGGTACACCTGGAAGTACGGGATCGATCTGAGCGAAATGATGGGCGGTGGCAGCGTCGAGATGGAAGGGGTGCTCGTCGAACCGATCATGCGCGCGACCTGGGACTGGGCCGGGATGGCTCGCCTGACAGGCGTTCTGTTGTTGCTGTCGATCGCCGCGGCCCTCTATCCATTGCGACTGGTACTGCGTGTCGGCCCGGCTGACGCCGTACGGCACTATTGAACGGTTGAAAGAGAAACGATGATGAACAACGAAACTGTACCCGCCATTGAACTGAGCGACGTCAGCAAGTTTTATCAGCAGGGTGACACGACGGTTCACGCGGTCGATCACGTCGATCTGACGCTGCAACGAGGCGCCTTTGCCACACTGGCCGGGCCGTCGGGGTCGGGCAAGACGACGTTGCTGAATCTGATCGGCGGACTCGACCAGCCCGACACCGGAACGATCCGCATCGACGGCGAAACGACCACCGGCCTGTCCGACCGCGAGCTGACCCGTTTGCGCCTGCACAAGATCGGTTTCATCTTTCAGGCGTACAACCTGATCCCGGTGCTGACGGCGCTGGAAAACGCCGAATTCGTTCTGTTGTTACAGCGGCGTCCGGCCGACGAGCGGCAGGCGCGTGTCCGCGCGCTGTTTGCCGAGCTCGGCCTGGAGGGGCTGGAGCATCGCCTGCCGACGCAGCTCAGCGGCGGGCAGCAGCAGCGCGTGGCCGTCGCGCGGGCCGTCGCGCCGGAACCGGCGATCGTCCTGGCCGACGAGCCGACGGCAAATCTCGATTCGCAGACCTCGGCCAACCTGCTCGAAATGATGCACCGCCTCAATCGCGAGCAGGGCGTGACCTTCCTGTTCAGCACGCACGATCCCGCCGTCATCGAACAGGCCGACCGCGTCATCCGCATGCACGACGGCCGGATCGTTGACGACGAGCGGCGGTGAAACGTTCCTGGATCGCCGCTGCGCTGCTGATCGCGGCGCCTGCATCCGCGCTCGACGTGCTGCCGTCGCTGGCGCTGCGGCAGAGCGTTCTAGGCCTGAGGCAGCAACTGCCGACGATGCGTGACTGGGACGGCCTCGCCGAACTGCGCGCCCGTCCCGGACTGACCCTGCGCGGCGCGCAGGCCGCCGGTTCGCTCGAGATCGAGACACGACTGTTCAGCGGCACCGGCAATCCCCTCTGGCCGCAACCCCAGGCACAGCGGTTTACCGGACTGAAATGGACGGCGGTCGATCAGGGCGACGTGGTCATCGCCGGCTGGATCGACCGCGCCGATGTCACATTGCACGCCGGACCGGTCGACATCCAGATCGGACGCCAGCCGGTCGGGTTGGGCACGGCGCACTTTCTCGGCGTACTCGACATCATCGCGCCGTTCGCGCCGGGTGACCTCGACGCGACGTTTCGGCCGGGCGTCGATGCACTGCGCCTGCGCGGCATGGCCGGTGCGCGGCTCGAATGGGAAGTCGCCGCGGTCGGCGCGGATCCCGTGTCGACGTCGGGATCGTGGGCCCGTGGCCGAATCCTGCTCGACCAGGGCGATCTGGAGCTGGTCGGTGGCTGGTTGCGCCGGCGCGGTTTCGGGGGGCTGGGCTTCGACGGCGAGGCCGGGCTGGCATCGATCTGGGCCGAGGCGCTCGTGATCGACGCGACCGGCGCGCCGCGTCGTGGCGGCAAGGTGGCGGCCGCCGCGATCATCGGTGCAGGCGGGCGGCCGCTGTCCGAGTTGTGGATCGAGGGCGCGATGCTGGGCCAGAGCCACGGCGTGGGACGCGACGACCTGCTCGCGGCGGTCGGCTCGGGCTGGGTCCAGGAAGGCTGGTGGTTTCTGGTCGGTCACGCGCATGCGATGGCGACGATCGACTGGGAAGCGACGGCGCTCAGCCATCTGTCGGCAACCGGGGTGCTGAGCCTGACGGACGGCTCGATGTTCATGCAGCCACGCTGGACATTCAGCGTCAGCGACGAGGCCGATCTCAGCGCCTACGGCTGGATCACCGCCGGAAAAGGCGCGCGCCTCGTGCCTCCGGCAATCCCGGAGCCGCGCAGCGAGTTCGGCTCCCTGCCACGCGGCGTCGGCTTGTACGCCCGCTGGTTCTTCTGAGCGAGCGGCGGCGGGGCCACCGCGGGCAGAAACCAAAGTGACGCGTGGGTCTTCGTGTGGAACGTCATCCCGGACGGACACGAAGTGTTCGATCCGGGATTCAGTGCGGCGGCCGAGCCGCGCAGGAACAGGATGATCTACTGAATGGGTAGATTCAGCCGTAGATTCGCCGACGGTGCCCGACCGCAACGACCAGTACGGTGACCCGTTCATCTTCGATGTGGCAGAGAATCCCGCAGTCGCACACACGGGCGCGGTCGCCCCATTCAACCTTCCAGGTCAACACCGGCCTCTACTTCTTCGTGGGTCCAGCGCTTTCCGGGCGACTCAATGCGCTCAATCGCCAGGTAGGTCTCTTCCATCTCGTCAAGGTGTTCAAGGATGGCCTGACGGGCGTAGAACGTCTTCGTGCGCCCTGTTTCTCTGGCAAGTTCGGTCAGCCGTTGTTCAATGTCTTCTGGTAAGCGAATCACGAGCACGATTTAACCTCCGCAAACGCTATA
>RFIY01000083.1 GCA_003695505.1 Candidatus Dadabacteria bacterium
CGTACTCGTCGTCATCGATCGTGCGACTGGCTCGCTCGTCTCGTCGGCACCCGTCATCGATGGCGCAGTCAGTACTGTAGTCGTCGGTCGCGACGGCGAACTGTACGTCAGCAGCTTCGGTTATGGCGCAATCCTTGCAACGCGACAACACCCACGCCACGGAATCACCCGTTTTGATCCTGTCGACCCATGACGCCCAAAGGAGCCGTTCGATGAAGCCTTTGTATGTGCTCATCCTCGCACCAGTTGTGCTCGCCGGATGTCTCGGCATCGAGACATCCGGAAGCCAGGACACACGAAGTTGTGACCCGACCGCCTATACACCGATCCTGTCGGGGCCAACTGAAACCGATCTGATGGTTCCTATGCGGGACTGCACGCGTCTGGCGACTGATGTCTACTTTGCGGATACAACGGCACCTGCGCCGACGATTCTCGTCCGTCTTCCGTACAACAAGTCGGCCGGGTTCGGTGACTTCAACCTGATGTCCGTGATTGCTGGTCTGTTTACCAACCGCGGCTATCACTTTGTCGTGCAGGATACGCGGGGACGCTTCGCCAGCGAAGGCGCTTGGGAGCCGCTGGTTCACGAGGCGGACGACGGCATCGACACCGTGCACTGGATTGAGCGGCAACCGTGGTTCGACGGCAACCTCGGTCTGTTCGGCGGTTCCTATTTCGGATACACACAGTTGGCCATCGCGCAGCACAATCCCGCGTCCGTCAAGACCATCGTGCCGCTCGTCGCGCTCAGCGACACCTACGGTATGTTGTTCGACGATGGCCTGCCACATCTGGATGTCATCCTCGGCTGGTCGCTGGCCATGCGCGCACCGGACATCTTCGAGCAACCGGACGATGACACCTTCCGCGCGGCAGCCGAAATTTGGCCGTTGAGTGAAGCAGATGACAAGGCTTTCTGGGATCTGCCCTGGTACGACGCCTGGCTCCGGCATACATTCCGGGACACATACTGGAGCGACTATCTCGATCCAAACGTCTATCGCCACATCGCTGTCCCGACACTCATGGTGGCCGGCTGGTTCGACATCTTTCTCGAACAACAACTGCAGAATCTTGCCGACGCCCGCGAGGCGGGGCTGTTGCAACCCGATGAATTCCGCATGATCATTGGACCCTGGACCCACGCGATGGGTATGCAGGATGCACAGGATTACCCATTCGAAGACGGCAGGTCATTGCTGGACTATCTGGATCCGATCTTCGAGTGGTACGACCACTACCTGCAGGGCAAGCCGCTTTCGAATTGGGGCCCCTTGATGATGTATGACGGCGGCGCTGGTGAATGGTTCGAACGCACGGCCCCCTGGCCGAACCGGGAAGAAACCATGTGGCATCTGAATGCGACTTCCGCCACCGCTGGTTGCCTGTCTCCTGGCTCACTCGGGGATACCCCTTCGCCAGCAGCGCACCCCATCACCTGGACATACGACCCGGATAACATCATCGAGGTCTATGGCGGGCGGATTCTCGCGCTGGACTATGCCGGCATGATCCGCCAGGAACGCTGCGATCGCCAGGACATCCTCCGCTTCGAGAGTCTTCCATTCCCCGCGCCGCTGACCTGGGCTGGTTCGGCAACGCTCCGTCTCGCCGTATCGTCCACCGCACCTGACACGGCGTTCATTGCCCGCCTGCAACTCGTCGACATCGATGGTCAGGCCTATTTGCTGCGGCAGGATGCCGCTACACTGAGTCATCGAGCGGGGCCATCCGCACCCAGCGCATACACGCCGGGGACGACCGTTTCGATCGAACTCCATTTTGCGCCGCTGTGGTGGACATTCCAGCCGGGTCAGCGCCTGCGGATCGACATCCAGAGTTCGAGTTTTCCGGCCTATGCACAACATCCAAATACCGAATCCGACTGGTATACGACCGTGACGCACACGACAGCGCGACAGACGGTTGTCGCCGGAGGCGGTCAGAGCAGCTTCATTCTGGAAGTCGCAGTCCCATGACACAACGCGCCCCACTGGCCCTGCTTCATGACCTGGCAATCGCCGTTCGCACGCCGGTCACCGTCGAGCCATCGATACGGGGCTGCGACGCAGCTCCAGTGCCTGTCCAGACTGGCTACGCCTGCGGTCCGGATATCCCGGAGATCCGCCACGACGCATTTCGCTACGGAACCGCCCGCCAATTGATTCCACCGGGCCGCTGGGGCCTCAACGACCACTGTTTTTTTGAGGACGACGCGGGCCGGATGCACTGTCTGGCGATCCGCACCCCGATCCGCAACCCACGGCTCCTGCACGCGGTCGCAGACACCTTTTATGGTGAATTCCGGCCTCGGCCGCCGATTCCTCGGCCCGCTGGAACGGTCGGAATGTGGGCACCTTGCGCGATCGTCCATGACGGCACTGTTTTTGTTTTTTACACCAATCCGGCAAGTCTGTTTCTGGGGGCAGCGCGACCGTTCGAGACGCGCCTCATGACCGCGCCATCCGCCGCGCCATTCCGCTGGGAACACCACGGCCCCGTCTTTTCCGGACATGGCGAGATGCGTGATCCCTGCGTCATCCGTGATCCGACATCCGGTCAATTCCTCTGCTTCGTCCATCGCACGACGGCGACGGATGGTCGGACATCTGCGATCTCGATCCGGACTTCCGAGAACCTCGTGGACTGGAGCGAGACCTGGATCGACGTACTCGTCGACGTTCCCGGAACGCTCCCGGGAGGCTGTAGCGAGTCCCCCCATGTCTTCGAGCGAAATGGCGTCTGGTATCTGCTCGTCACACACACGGGCCGGGGCCACTACACCCGCACGCGCGTCTATGCCAGTTCCAGCCCCTGGTGGTTTGGACACGCGGGCGAGGCCATCGGCACTCTATGGACACACGCCCCGGAGGTCCTGCGGGTAGACTCAGACTGGTGGATCACCTGCGCGGGCCACCGTGTACACGCCCTGATGACCGGTCAGGCCGGATTCGTCTCTCCCGGTATCGCGGCAGCGGCACTTGACTGGGGCCCTTCTGCTAACCAGTCGAGCGGCGCAACAGCCCATACGGACGACTGTACTGTGACCGTATAACGCAGCACAGAAAGCCAAAGCGACTGGTGTGTTCGGTATATATCGTCAGCCTCACCGTGTGTAATCAATACGTCATCACACCATCTTCGGGCCAAAGAGGCCAACACCACCATCCGCGCTGCTTCCAGAAAGTGGTGCTGGCGCCCAGAGGCAGCGCCGCACCCGGAACCCCGCAGACTTGCAGTCCGGAGCCCCGTACAGCATCGCGGACGACATCAGAATTGTCGTCATTGAACGAACCACGAATCATCAGTCGCGCATCGCTCGCAAATCACAAGATTCATATACCACTACGACGAGGCTATGATGGAGCAAGATGATCCACTGCAACCGGGAAACGGGACCGTGCCAACCGAACACACATCGGATCAGAGGCAGCGCCAACTCGAACTGGCCTACCAGCGGCGTCGCCGCGAGCTGATCAGTAATGCACTCGCACTGACCGGGCCGGTTGTTGCGATCATTTTCGCCGGGGATGCTCTGGTTGCATCATGGGTAAACCCCGAAATGTACGCGGCAACGTTTGTCGTCCGCGTCGCTGTCGCAGTCTACGCGCTCGCCGTCTCGCTCAGGGCACGTAGCGGCTGGCACACACCGTGGGCAACGATGGCGGCATTGTTGCTTGCAGCGGGGATTTCCCTCGATGTCGCCCTTGCCGCCCGAAACAGCGGTGGATTCACGTCGCCGTACGCCGCGGGTCAGATCCTGCTTCTCGTCGCGGCCGGTCTGTTGTTTCCGCTCCAGTGGCAGGAACTCGCGGTACTCGCCCCTGTCGTCTGGTTGCTCGACCTCACCGTGACCGGAACGATCGGTTCACCGGATCTGTATGACTGGACGGTCCATCTGTTTTTGCTGGGGTCGGCAACGTTTATTGCGATCGCCACAGTCATTCGATCGTCTCGCCTGCGACATCGGGAATTCATCGCGCAGATGAAACTTCGCTACGAGCAGCTACGCTCCGAGCGCCTGCTGCTCAATATTCTTCCGAAACCGGTGGCAGAACGCCTGAAGCGAGGCGAGAGCCCGATCGCGGATGCTTATGACGAGGTAACGATCCTGTTTGCAGATCTCGTCGGATTCACGCCGCTTGCAAATTCGCTGTCGCCCGTTCGACTGCTGTCGCTGCTGGACGGGTTGTTCTCAGCATTCGATGAATTGACAGATCGCTATGAACTTGAAAAAATCAAAACGATCGGCGACGCCTATATGGTTGTATCCGGGCTGCCAGCCCGCCGTGCTGACCATGCCGAAGCCGCCGCGAGCCTTGCCCTGGCCATGATGGCGCTGGTTCGAAATTTTCAGGAATCCGAAAACCTGCCGCTGAAACTCCGCATTGGCATCCATTGCGGGCCCGTCGTCGCAGGCGTCATCGGCACGCGCAAGTTCAGCTTCGATGTCTGGGGAGACACGGTCAACGTTGCTTCCCGCCTCGAAAGCCACGGCGAGCCAGACCGCATTCAGATCAGTGAGGCGGTTCGTCTCCGGCTCGGATCAGAGTACATTGTCGAGCGACGCGGAGTCATCGACCTGAAGGGGAAAGGACCGACAGACGTCTGGTGGCTTTGCGGTGTCCGGACGGAGGCGAGCGATCC
>RFIY01000084.1 GCA_003695505.1 Candidatus Dadabacteria bacterium
AGCCCATCGGTGCGACCGGGTGCCGTGATCAGGAAATAATCACCGGGCGCCAGTGCGGTCGACGCGGCCAGTCGAAATGCGTGCCCTTCCCGGCGACGCAGCAGGCAGCCAAGCAGATCAACGGTCTGGTTCGAGATGTTCCACAATTCGACGTATTCGCCGTCGCTGTCTGGTCCCGTTGGGCTGTGCATGATTTCATTGACGATCACCTGTCCGCTTGTCGGGGCGGGTGCGACAGGTAGCGGGCAGGGCGTGTTGGCAAGACCAGGAGAACCCAGCCCTCCTGACCAGATGGATGTGGAGGGACACCAGTGCCGCGGATCCGCAGGCGCTGTCGCGGGAACGTTGATTCCGCGCTGCCACGAAACTGCGGCATCGATCGGCCAGATGCCCTGACGCCAGGACACCTGATCGATGAGCCGGTCTCCGCAGCGCAGCGCCAGCAGGCCGCCTGTGTTTCCGAGAGTAAACGGAGGCGACGCCACCGCGCGGGTGATGCCAGCCGCAGGCCGTGCCAGAACGGCGATCTGGTCAGGGCCGAGCGGTAGCGGCCCGAAGACCAGCGGTCGTTGCCCATCGACACCAATCGTGCAGCCCAGCAGATCTGTTGTCTGGTCGGCGCGATTGCGCAATTCAATGTACTCGCCGTCGGGATCCCGGCCCCGGCCATCAATCATCAGCTCGGTGATCTGCACCTGACCAAAATAATCTGGTGGCTCCGCGTCCGCGCGCGGGCAGGGCGGATTGGTCTGCCCGGGCGTTCCGCCCGTAACGGCATCTGGAGAACTGCACCATGCACCTGTTTCTGGATCAAGCTGAAACGTATGTCCCGGCTCGATCGGATCCCATGTCGTGGACGTGATCAATCGGCCACCCGAGGTCAGCAGAAGCTGGCCGGCATCCGGTAGCGCGGGCGATGGGCCAACCGGATGCGGCAGTCCGCCGTTGCGCGCACGATCCGCGCTGCGCGCAAAGATCAGTCTGTCTCCCGCGCGCACCGGCAGGCAGGAATCGTCCGGCAGCCGTATGTCGGCCGTATCCGTTTCCGGGTCATTGTGGATCTCGAGCCCGGCAAGATCGGTGTCGCCCATGGCAACGACTTCAAACCAGTCGCCCCAGACATCGCGAGTCACGGCAGGGCTGGCCATGATTTCGGTGATGCGCAACGCGCCGGGGGCCGGTGTCCGTACTCGCCGCCAGATGCCATCCTCCTGACACCAGTGGCCGGGGTCGTTCGTGCAGGTGCCGTTCGGGGCTCCCGGCGTTGGTGGCGATGGTCCCTCGCGATCGGACCAGCACCAGGTTGCGGGTTCCTCGTGATCGCGCATCCAGCTTCTGCCCGGTTGCGCCGGCGGCACCGCGACCTGATCGATGATTCCTTCCCGGGTCAGCACGGTTACGGTGACGCCGCTGTTGCCGAGCGGAACCCGCAGCGAGCGCTCGCCACCATCGGGTCGTAACAGAATCCGGCGGTCATGATCGCTGCGATCACAACGTCCGTCGTCGCGCAGGCGTGTGGGGTCACTGCGATTCGTCGCGATCTGTACAGCCGCCAGATCCACGCCGGCCTGCACGATCAGCTCCAGCCACTCGCCCACTGTATCTGGCTGCGTGACCGGGTCCGGGAAGACCTCGGTGATGCGAATGGCGCCCCTGGGAACAAATGTGACAGGTTGCGTCGTGGCGCCGTCATCGCTGCACCAGCCAGCCGGGGGAGGACACATTTCATTGACGCGACCGGGTGTGCCAAACTCAGTATCGTTCATCGCTGTCGCCGAGGCGCACCAGGCCGAGGCCCGGTCGTTAGCCGACGCATCTGCACCGAATCGTCCATCGAGCGACAGTGAATGCCCCGATGTCGGCGCCGGCAGCCGCGCGCGGTCGATGATTGTCGCGCCGCAACGAAGTTCGATCGTCAGCGCCGTATTCGGCAGCGGCGCCATCTGGTCGGCGAACGACCAGGATGCGAACGTCGGCAGGGACGCGGGCGATGCCGATGACAGGACGACACGTTCGTCCGCAGCAAGATAGAGATCCGGGAGCATCAGACCGTCCGCGCGGCCATCATCGCGTATCACCGCCAGGACGAGCCCGCCGAGATGCCCGCCATGGCCGGCGCCCGCGAGCTCGATCCATTCGCCCGGACCATCGATGCCGGCCGGATTCACCATGGCCTCGGACACGACGACCGCCCCTTGCGCCAGCTCCGCGCAGGGCCAGACTTCCGGCTTGCTGGCGCAGGCCGAGATCACAGGTAGCAATAGCCACGCCGCGTGTTTCACGCATCCCCCTCAAGACAACGTGATCCGCCAGACGCCGATGAATGGCGCCTGGCATCGTGCGGTTTGTGCGGCGAGCCCCCCTCGCTACACGTCGACAAATATTTTATCGCGCCAGGCACCTCCGGACGAATCGCCCGCCAGACCGTCCGCAGAAGCCGCGTGCGGAACCCGTCTATACTGATACGTCAAAGCACCGGATGCGCCAGAGGAAACGCAGCGATGGAGCAGAGTGTCTCGTTCGATCTGATCGTCATCGGAGCAGGATCCGGAGGGATGGCGGCCGCCCGCCGGGCCGCCGCGTATGGTGCGCGTGTCCTCGTTGTCGAACACGGTCCGCTCGGTGGAACCTGTGTCAACGTCGGCTGCGTGCCCAAGAAGGTCATGTGGAATGCGGCCCGAATCGGATCGATGTTCGAGCTGGCGCCCGCCTATGGTTTCTCGCTCGATACCGCATCGCACGACTGGGGGAAGCTGGTTGCGGCACGGCAACAGTATGTGCGCCGCCTCAACGACATCTACCGCAGGAATCTCGCCGTCGACGGGGTCGAACTCGTCGAGGGAACGGCCGAAATCGTATCGTCTGAGTCCGTTCGCGTCGGGGCAAGAACCTTCCACGCGGAACACCTGTTGATCGCAACCGGGGGACGTCCGCGGATTCCAGATGTTCCGGGCGCGGAGCTGGGGGTGACGTCGGATGGCTTTTTTGCCTGGCAGGAGCGTCCCGCGCGCGTCGCCATTGCGGGGGCCGGCTATATCGCGGTCGAAGTCGCGGGCGTATTGCGTGCCCTTGGTAGCGAGGTCGATCTGGTGATCCGGCATCAGACCGTGCTGCGCCACTTCGACGCGCTGTTGTCGAACGAATTGATGGCGGCCATGGAGCGAGACGGTATCCGTATTCACACCGACTCGGTGATCGAACGGGTCGAACGCGATGGAACCGGACGCCGCCTCCAATGTGCTGGAGGGCATCGTATCGGCCCGGTCGATGCATTGATCTGGGCGATCGGACGCATTCCTAACAGCGATGTGCCGGGAATCGATCGGCTCGCACTCGAGATCGATGCAGCCGGGCACATCGTTGTCGACGAATTTCAGAACACGTCGGTTGAGCGCGTGTATGCCGTCGGGGACGTGACGCCGGCACCGGCGCTGACGCCGGTCGCGATTCGCAACGGGCGCAAGCTGGCGGATCGTCTGTTCGGTGGTCGCCCCGATGCGCATAACGATGCGCGCTTCGTGCCAACGGTCATCTTCAGTCATCCACCGATCGGCGCCGTAGGGCTGAGCGAGCGCGAGGCCATCGACCGCTATGGCGCGGACGCGGTGCATTGCTACGAATCGCGATTCGTGAATATGCTGTATGCACCGGCGGATCACAAACCGATGACCGCAATGCGGCTGGTGACCGTCGGTGAGCGTCGTGAAGTCGTGGGGTTGCATGTGATCGGCGAGGGGGCCGACGAGATGGTGCAGGGCTTCGCCGTGGCGATGGAGATGGGCGCGACCAAGGCCGACTTCGATCGCACCATCGCGATTCATCCGACGGCCGCCGAAGAATTCGTGACGATGCGCTGATGAAGGAGTCGATCATGTCCGGGCCAGTATTCACCAGCGTTGATGCGGCTCGTGCGACGTGTAATCGCGCCGTATACGATCCGGCCCGGCGGGGCGGACATTACGAAAGCTGGTTTCAGCGGGCGAACCATCCGTCGCGTCCGCTTGGATTCTGGGTGCGCTACACGATTTTCGTCCCTGCCGACCGCAAGCGCGAACCGATGGCCGAACTCTGGGCGATCTGGTTCGATGGCGAGAGACGGCGCGTTACGGCGGGTAAACAGGAGGTGTCGCTGGAGCAGGCTGCGTTCGACCGCGAAGGCTTTTCGGTACAGATTGGAGACGCGCGGCTGGATGCCGATGGACTATCCGGTGCGGTCACGCAAAAAGGCGCGCCGCTACGCTGGAACCTGACGATGACCGATGGCCAGGATCCGCTACTGTTTCTGCCGCTTCCGCTCTATCGGCGGGGGATCCCCAAGGCCAAGGCGCTTGTTGGACGACCGAATTGCCTGTATTCCGGAACGATCGACGTCGATGGCGAGACACACCAGATCGAGAACTGGCGCGGGAGTCAGAACCACAACTGGGGCAGCCGGCACACCGATCACTACGCCTGGGGGCAGGTCGCCGGATTTGATGGCCATCCCGACGCCTTCCTCGAGGTTGGCACCGCGCGGATCAAAATCGGGCCGTTCTGGACACCATTTCTGACGCCGCTGGTGCTGCGGCTGGAGGGTCGCGAAATCGCGATCAACGGCTTGGGGCGGGCGGTGCGCAACTACGGCAGTTTCGACTATTTCGACTGGCGCTTCCGCGCGTCGGATGGCGACACGTTGATCGAGGGGCGGATCCATGCGCCTGGCGACGCATTCGTCGCGCTTCGGTACCACAATCCGCCGGGCGGTGAGAAGATCTGCCTGAACAGCAAGATCGCATCGTGTGAACTGATCGTGCGCGAGTCCGGTCGTCCGGAAATGCGCCTCGAAGCGCCATCTCGTGCCGCCTTCGAGATCCTTACCGATGATACTGCGCACGGGTTGCAGCCGGTTGTATGATCGTCGCGCGGTACAACATCCTGCATTGTGATGCCGACCCGGAGACTGCGGCCTGGGTGGAATCCGTTCTGGCGGAGCAGATGCCGAAAGGATATGTACTGGATCACGTCCGCACACTGGCCGACGCGACGTCGGCATTGGCGGAGCAACGGTTCGATGTCGTACTGGCGGAGCTGGACCTGCCAGACTCCGAAGGTATGGACACATTTCAGTCCCTGCGGAACCTGAGTCCGGCGATGCCACTGGTGCTGCTGTGCCGCAACAACAGCGAGCAGCTCGCGCTGACAGCCGTGCGGTCGGGGGCGCAGGATTACCTGGCCAAGGACGAAGCGGATGCGCGAGCGCTGATCCGTGCACTCCGCTTTGCGGTGGAGCGGCAACAATTGCAGGAACGCCTGAAGAACCTGACGCTCGAGGACGAGCTGACCGGACTGTATAATCAGCGAGGATTCTACGCCCTCGCGCATGAGTACGCCGCGCTGGCGCAGCGTAGCGGCCGTGGGATGCTACTGTTGTTCATCGATCTCGACGGGCTGAAAAAAATCAACGACAGTTTCGGGCACGCAGAAGGTAGTCGCGCAATCGTCGCTGCCGGTGTCGTTCTCGAGAAAACATTCCGCGATACCGATCTGGTCGCCCGCTGGGGTGGGGACGAATTTGCCGTATTGCTGATGGAAACGAGCGAAATGACACCCGAGCTGGTCATGGACCGGCTCGAGTCGGTGCTGATGCGCTACAATACGCAACTACGGCGCGGCTATGATCTGGCCATGAGTGTCGGATTCGCCAGGTTCGACCCCAATGATCCCCGGCCGATCGAACATCTGCTGCGCGAGGCCGACGAGCATATGTATGAGGTCAAGCGCGCGCGCAAGGCGGCGCGGACCGACTGAACCCCGGAGGAGTCACCATGTCTGAAACGACGCAGCCTGTCGAGCGCATTCATGTCCCCGACCTCGATGCCATTCTTGGCAAAGCATACCCTGTGCTCGATGATGGTTTTGTGCGCGTCATTGACTATATGGGTTCAGATGATGCGATCGTTCAGGCCGCCCGCATCTCCTACGGCGCCGGTACGAAAAAGGTCAGCGAGGATCGTGGTCTGATCCGCTATCTGATGCGCCACTGGCATACGACGCCGTTTGAGATGTGTGAAATCAAGTTGCACGTTCGCGTGCCGATGGACATCTGGCGCCAGTGGATCCGCCATCGTACCGCCAGTGTCAATGAATATTCGACCCGCTATTCGGTGGCGATCGACGCCGCGCAACGGACGGCACCGGACGCCTGGCGCCTGCAATCCGCGGACAACAAGCAGGGGTCCGCTGGCACACTCGATGCGGAGACGGGGGCGCATCTGTCGACGCGTGAGCAGGAGCTGCATCGACTTGCGGTCGACGTCTATCAGGAGCGACTCGAAAAAGGGGTCGCGCGAGAACAGGCGCGCAAGGATCTGCCGCTGTCTACCTATACGGAGGCATACTGGAAGATCGACCTTCACAATTTGCTGCACTTCCTGCGTCTGCGGATGGATGACCATGCGCAATACGAGATCCGCTGTTATGCGCAGACGATCGGCGAGCAGATCGTCGCGCGCTGGTGCCCGATGGCCTGGGAGGCGTTTCTCGACTACCGTGTTGATGCGCTGCAGTTTTCGCGGATCGAAGCCGAAATCATCGAGGCCCTGACGAAAGAAGGGCCAGAAGCCGCCTGTGCGCGGGCCGAGGCATTCGGCCTGCTCAAACAGGGCAAGAACGGCCTGCTACGCAATCGGGAGCGTACCGAGCTGGAAGCCAAACTGCAGCAGCTCGGGCTGCAGCCGCCATGGGCGGCGCGCTGATCGTCGGTGCTGTTTCCGCGAGTCGTCGAGGCTTCGGTGAGATTGTCGTGAGTTTGCGTTGTTCGGATCGGTTCGTCAACGCGCGATTCAGGGCCAGGAACCGGGGGTGTCAGCTTCGCTCCATGCCGATCGCTCGGCGCGCGCGCTGCAGCACATCGCGCGCACGCGTACGCGCCTTTTCTGCCCCGCGCTGCAACATGTCATCGATGACTCCCGGTTGCGCCAGCAACTCGAAATAGCGTTCGCGCTGATCCCCGAAACGTGCCTCGAGCAGTTCAAATAGCTCCTGCTTCAGATAGCCGTAACCGAGTC
>RFIY01000085.1 GCA_003695505.1 Candidatus Dadabacteria bacterium
AGAACGCTAGCCGAAGTCAGACGTATCCCGCTGCGCAAGCCGGTCGGCAAGTACAACAACTGGAACAAGGTGAAGGGCTCCATCGGGACGAGCCACTGATCGCGATATGTCCTTCTTCAATGCGGCCTTACGCGGAATAACACAGCGCTCATGGATTTCCGGCGATCGCCTGATCTGTCGCGAGCGGCTTCAGGGATTGCAGATACAGCCACAACGCTCTCAGCTCGGTCTCGGACATGTTCCTTGTGGTCGCGATCACGTTGTCCATGGGCGTTCGTACCCGCGTGCCGTCGGGACGATTTCCCGTACGCATCAGTGCCGCGAACTGCTTGTAATTCCAGTCGGCCAGGCCTTGTTCGTGCGGGGTCAGGTTGGCCGCCGGCGGCCAGTCGGGTGCGCCGCCGATGATTGGACCGCCGCTGAGGGCGGATCCGTGGCAGCCCCGGCAGGTTGCGGCGAGGTGCTTGCCAAATGCGATGGTCTCGCCAGAGTCGGGCGGCAAGGCGATGTGATCTTCGATTCCGGCCAGGTGCTCGGCCGCAAGCTGGAACTTCCCTGTTGCAACCAGCACCAGCCCGATGGGGCCAAAAGAGCGCGCCGGCATGGTGCGGTCAACCGGTGGCAGTGAGCGAATGAATGCGACGATATCCGAAAGTTCCTGATCCGACATGTCGGCAAAGTCCTGCGACGGCATGATTGCGGCCGTGCCGTCCCTGCGCACGCCATGCCGTATGATCCGGTCCCAGTCCGCCATCGTCATATTCTGCGTGACGCCGCCTTCACCCGAGGTAAGATTCGGTCCGAAAATATTGCCAATCGCCGGATCGTCGATCATCGTGCCGCCGCCGAGATCCTCGCCGTGGCAGTCGGCACAACCATACCGCGCCATGACGAGATGGCGACCGCGCGCAATGGCCCTCTGCAACTGCTCCGCCGGGGTGGTTGCCGAGGTCGTTTGTGTAGTCGCCGTTTCGGGTGACGGATAAGGAACAGGAATGGAAACGGTATGCGTTGCGTACGTCCGGGTCAGGCGCGCGTTGGCCCTGTGGTGTCCCCAGATTGCGATTGTGGCAACAAGCAGGCAACAAAGTATGGCTCCGCGAATCAACCATCGTCGCATGGCACGCTCTCCTTGCAAGCGCTAATGTACATAAGAACAGCATCATTTCAGCCAGCCTGGTTGTCCCGGATGCCAAGGGCACCTTTGCGAATGCCTTGTGTGTCTGGCCTATCGGCTCCGGACTTTCTGCTGGCTTGCACGGTCACTCTACGGAAAACTTTACACGGTATCAAGTCGGCGACACGACACACGCGAGCGCATTCTTGAAGCGGCTTTTCAGCTGGCGCAAGCAGGGCGGTTCGCAACGATGGCAGAGATCGCGCGGGCGGCGGACGTCTCGCGGCAGGCAGTCTATCTCCACTTTGGCTCCAGGGCTGGTTTGATGAAGGCGCTGTTCGTTTTCATCAACCATAAGTATGGCCTCGGCGAAAAGATCGAGAAGGCTTTTCCCCATTCCAGACGTGGTCGAGCGGTATTTGGCCACCGTTGATCTGATTGTGGCATTCGAACCGGATATTCACGGCCTTGCGATGTCGGCCTTCCGTATGTCCGCACAGGATCCTGATGTCCGCGCGGCTTACGAAGAACGGATGCAGGACCGCCGAAGCGCGCTCCGGAGCGTCGTGTCGCTGCTTGCAGACCGTGGGATGCTCGATACCTCACTCCCCGTTGAACAGGTGGTGGATGTACTCTGGGCAAGTACGATTCCGCCGGCCTATGAATTGTTTGTTGTGGAGCGGGCTTGGTCGCACGAGCAGTACCGCAGTATGATCCAGAGGCTGGCGGGGGCGTTCCTGCGTGGTGGGCATTGATTGCGATTAATTTGTTGCCGTTGCCGCGGCATGTGCAGGACATTGCTGTTCGTCGTGGCACGCCGCATTTGAATGCAGCGTTACCATGATATGCAGGCGCCGTTGTATATCGAAGAGGAGGGCTGAGATGAACAGATTCCTGGCTGCTGCGATTGCGGCGTTGTCTCTTCCAGGCTGTTTCGAAGATGTGATCGACTCGGTGCAGAATCAGGTCGAAAACGCCGTGACTGGCCTGGCTTGCCAGGTGGCCGCCAGCATGCCCGCGGATCTTGGTATCCGCAATGACGACGATCAGTGGCTGTGCGACCAGCGCCCGCAGGCGCCCAAAACGCTCGATGGTATCGTGCGGGCCGCAGGTGTAACGCTCTGCTATACGGGTGAGCGCGGCCAGGTGACCGGCAACGACATCTATGTATCTCCAACCGGAAACGATGATTTCAGCGGCGCGGCGCCCGAACAGGCGTTGCGCACCCTGACCGAAGCGATGTGTCGTGTTCGTCCAGGGCAGACGATCCATCTTGCGCCGGGCACCTACAACGATGCAGTGCTGCTGGGCCTCAGCAACAAGGCCGACGATGCGCCGGTGACGATCACCGGTACCGGTGCGCGTCCCGACGATGTGATCCTCGACGGTGAATACTGGCGCAGCTTTGCGATTGGCCTGGTCGAGACGCACAACGTCGTCATCGCCAACCTGACGGTTCAGCACTACACCGACACGGGCATCTATACCC
>RFIY01000086.1 GCA_003695505.1 Candidatus Dadabacteria bacterium
TACGCAGGGCACGCCCCGCCAGCCCAGATCGGCCGCCAGCATCAGCCCAACCGGTCCACCACCGACGATGCAGACGGGACGGTGCTCGTCGATTTCAACGTGCATGGACGATGACCGGCAAACGGTCGAAACCGAAAAAGCCGGCCCCCCAGTCGGTCACGCGTAACGCCGGCGGTGCATCACGATCGATCTCGATGCGTTCGCATGTCGCAACCAGCGCTTCGAGCGCGATCTTTGCTTCGAGGCGTGCCAGCGGTGCGCCCAGACAATAGTGTGCACCGTGCCCGAACGTCATCGTCTGCTTTGGATGGCGCTCCGGATCGAACGTGAACGGATTCTCGAATCGCGCTGCATCCACATTGGCGGCTCCAAGCAGTACAACGACGAGGCTGTTTTTGGGGATGCGTACACCGGCAATCTCGGTATCAACTTTTGCCCGGCGAACGGTTCGCTGGATCGAAGCCTCGATACGCAACACCTCTTCCACGAAGCCAGGAATCCGTTCCACATCCTGTCGCAACCAGGCGTACAGTTCGGGATGACGTGCGAGTAGTGCAACGGCATTGGCAAGCGTCGCTGCTGTCGTCTCATAGCCGGCGATCAACAGAAACAGCATGGTAATCATCATCTCGTGTCGGCTGAGCCTGCCGTCGCGGTGCCCCTCGATCAACAGGTCGACAACTTCATCCCCCGGCTTCGCCATGTGGGCGTGAACAATATCCATGATCTCGTTCAGAAACGCGAGTACGGCACCAAGCCCCTGGGCCCGTTCGGCGGATGCCAGCATCGGCGGTGCCCAGGCCGGACGACGAAACATCCGATTCGCCATGCGAACGGTGTCGATGGTGCCGCGCCAGCCCAGTTTACGGATCAGCCGGATCAACAACGGCACCTGCCCCATCCGGTAACGGAGAATCGCCAGCCGCTCCCGCCACGGCAAACGCGGCCGCACGGTGTCGGTACCGCCAAGCGGCAAAAAGGTTCGGTTTGCGGCTCGACCGCGCTGATAAAGCAGGTCGATGTGATCGCGAGGATAGCCAATGACCTCGGCGATCACCGTCAACGGAATCGGATTCGACCACATCTGGACCAGGTCACATCGGCCAGCGTCGAGCAATGCCGCCGTACGCTGGCTGGCCACTTCGCGGATGACCGGTTCGAGCTTGCGGATGCCCTTTGGTGTAAACACCGCCTGCACCACGTCTCGCATCCGGCGATGCGCCTGGCCTTCGAGGGCGACCATCAACGGTACCGGCTCGTCGTGAAAGATGTTGCCGGTAAACGTGTCGGTGTCGCGCAGCACGCGCTGCACGTCTTCGTAATGGCTGACGGCCCAGGCATTGCCCTCGCCTGGAATGGCGTAGACGCGTGGCGTCTGTCGGTGCAACCACTCGTACCATGGCCACGGGCAGCGGCGCGGCGCCGGATCCAGGGGATCAAAGCGATCGACCCCGGTCGGCACACCATTCTCCAGACCTTTGATCCAGGTGCAATCACTAAACGGATCGCGGACAATTGGTGCCGACGCCGCGGACACAGCCGCGACTGCGTCGGCATTCATCACGTCAGGCTGCATCAGAGACCTCCTGCATCCGTTCCGGTTCAGACGCCACGATTCGATTCTCCAGACGCCCGATCCCGTCGATCTCGATTCGAACGCGATCGCCCGGTTTGAGGAATCGTTGTGACTCCAGTCCACAGCCGCCCGCCGGCACGCCGGTGGCAATCAACTGCCCCGGCACAAGCGCCTCTGTCCGGGACGACTCGACCAGCAATGCGTCGATGGTATGCGACATACCGCTGGTAGAAGCCGCACCGGCCAGTTCACCATTGACCCAGACGCGCATATCGATGCCATGTGGATCGCCCAGTTCGTCGGGCGTTACGATCCAGGGCCCGATCGCATTGCCATACTCGAAGTCCTTTCCCTTCAGCGGCCCCACCCGTCCGCGCAAGAGTTCGCGGATCAGTACATCGCGGGCGGAAAAATCATTGAATATCGTGTAGCCAAAAATATAGCCTCGCGCATCGCCCGGCTCGATATCCATACCTCTTTGACCGACGATCAAAGCCAGCTCCATTTCGTAGTCCAGCATCTCCGTGTGTTTTGGATACGGTAGCTCGTCATCCGGACCGATCAGGGAAGTTGGATTCCCCTTGTAGTACGTCGGCTTTTGATACCACGACTTTGGTAAACGGATCAATCCGCCGCGCCGAGCCAGCCGGGCCAGCCACGGGTGGACACGCATCGCCAATACCGCCTCCAGCGAGCGCTGCATGTGCGCTTCATATACCGAATAGCAATGCATTTTCGGCACCCGGCTCAGCGGCGCGCAGAGGCGGACCTCGTCAAACGGGATAACCGGCAACGAAGCGGGATCTTCGCTGGCCACGGCGCCTTCGAGGATGCTCCACAAGTCCGGTCCCCGTTCGATCACCGACAACAACGTCGAGGCCGGCCGCACCTTCATCTGTCGACACAGGCGTGGAATATCGACAATATGGCGGTCGTCCAGCAGCAGGCCCGGTCTTGGAGCGCCGTGACGTTGGTATGTCAGATACTTCACAGCGTTCTCCAGTTGATCGCACGCATGCCCGCGATACGGCGCTTTCCGCTGGGCCAGGCTGCGCCCTGACGCTTGAGTTCTTTTTCCGGCACTCCGGCACGCAATTGCTGCAACATCAGATCGGGGTCGAAATTGACCCCGAGATTGTTTTTTTCGAACTCCCCACTCGCAAACCACTGCTGAAGTTCTTCTGCCGTATCGAAATTGTCCACTTGCAGTTCCAGGCGATTGCCATCCGGATCCTCATAGTAGAGCACCGTCGTCGTACCATGGTTGGTCGCCCAGAGCGTCTGGTAACCGGCCGCCTTCATTCGTTCATAGACTCGCATCAACTGATGCAGGTTCTCGAAGGTATATGCGACGTGGTCGATACCGTAGAACTTGCGTCCGATCCGGTTGAAGTGACTGAGCAACCGCAAGGGGCGCGGCATCCGAATGATCGCGATGCGGTGATGTTCGTGATCGTACGTCAGAAAACAGAACCGCCGATTGGCGAAGGCAATTTCCGCGCCAAACATCGTCCGATAAAATCGGATCGCCTCGTGAAAACGCGCTGTTCTGACGACCAGATGCGCCATCTGTTTGGGAGCCAGCTCCGATCGGAATACGCCGAGCTGGTCTGTGGCAAGTGTCGGCTCAGCCATATACAACCTCCTGCTTCATTGTTCACCCCGGTTTGCACTGGCGGGATCCGCCAGCAACGCCTCTTCATCGCCGATGTCAATCATCACCTTGCCGCGACCGTGCCCGCGTTCGCAGTCCTGCTGGGCCGCGGCAACCTGTTCCAGCGGGTAACGGCTGCGAATCACGGGCCGAAGCAAACCGTCATCCACATAGCTGGCCAGCTCCGCCAGCGTACGTCCGTCGGGCTGGAACAGGATCCAGTGGTATCTTCGCGCGTGTACCGCGCGCTGCCACAAGGCCGTGCTCCAGTACAGACCGCCAGCGAGCACGAGACCGGGACGCGCTCCGAGTAACGTCGCCAGGTGCATGACTGGGGTAATCAACGTCACATAGGTGCCCCCGCGCCGCAGGATACGAAGATGCGGCCGCTCATCCCACCGTGGCGGATCCGGTGCGAGGGTATTGAACACCACGTCGTAGTCACGGCATACCTGGTCGAATTGCTCCCGGGTGTAGTCCACGACCTGCGTCGCGCCCAGCTCGCGCAGAAACGAAACGTTGCCGGTGCTGCATGTCGAGCCGATCTCATGTCCCCAGGCCACTGCAAGCTGGATCGCGATCGACCCAACCCCGCCGGCGCCAGCGTGTACGAAGAGCCGCTGACCGCGCACGCGATGGAGGCCGGCGGACTCCGCAAGCGCCTGCCAGACGACTCGGCCAGCATAAGGCAGCGCTGCCGCATCACGCAGCGGGATACGGGTCGGCGCATGGGCAACCCAGTCGGCAGGCAGCCTTACCCGCTCCGCATAGGCCCCCTGTCGCCACGGAGGCACGGCCGCCCAGACCCGGTCGCCGACGCGAAAACGATCCACGCCCGCGCCAACGGCCGACACAATTCCCGCAACGTCACAACCGAGCACCCGTGGAAATCCCGGCGCACCGTAGCGGCGCAGCAGCGGATCACCGTACCCCTGGCGCACGAGGCAATCGACCGGATTGACCCCGGCGGCCACAACCGCGATCTCTACATCCGTGTCTCCGAGTGGAGGCAATATAAAATCGCTCACAACGCGAACGCCATCTGCGGCGTCTTCGAACTGGTCAATGATGGCTGCACGGCAGGTCATAACAAATGAAACTTTTTGGCTTGTTTGTTTTACATTATCAGACAGACACCTCCGCGTCAAGCTCACCCTCAACGTGCACAAAACGGTGATTTCCGCGATAGTATCAAAAGAATAAAAACGTATTGTGCCGATTGGTTTTATTTCGGAATGCCCACCAAGTCCATAAACAAAACAACGAAACGATCCCAACGCAAACGCCGGGACATCATGGCCGCGGCGCGCGAACTGTTCTCGACCCGGGGATATCACGGCACCAATATGCGCGACCTGGCCGCTATGGCTCACGTTTCTACCGCGACCCTGTATGCGAATTTCGAAACCAAGGTTGACCTGCTCGACGCACTGATCCAGGAAGCACTCGCCGAAGCATTCGATGCCGCAACAACTGCGATGCAGACCCAGTGCGATCCCGTCGCCAGGCTACTTGCCGGTATCCGCGCCTTCGACGAGTACGTCCTGAAAGACAGTTTTCTGCGCCAGGTCGTTGCGTACCGGACGGTCATCAGCGAAGTCGACGCCCAGCGGCGCGGCGCCGAGATCGAAGCCGCGATCGATCGTGCCGGTACAGCGATGATTCAGGCCGCAATCGACGCCGGCGCGCTCCCCATCGACGACGCCGAGGCGCTCAATCTGCTGTTTCGTCTTTGCCTGCAGGGCTGGGTCATGGTCGAGGCGGTCAAGGATGAACCAATCCCGTTCGAGCGCCTGTTCGGCATACTGGAAACGCTGATTCGCGGTACCGCCGAATCCACACGGTAATCCGCCTGTGATCGGGCAGAACGTCACTCGCCGGGCGCCGCGCCGACAGTCGTTGTAATCCACAGTTGCGCAACCGCGTCCTGGGAAACGATCGTCGCGGCACCACCACACCCCTGTCACGCCACCCAGCGCAACGGTACACCAGACCGCCGCTCCCTCTCGAATGGCCATAACAATAGATCGGCCGCGTCAGGGTTCGCTGCGGCGGTGGGGGTTGATGGCCGCCCCACTGAACACTCGGCCCGCGAGCGCACGACGAAGCGATGCTGCGTTTCGCGGAATCGCGATCAATGACGCGTACAGCACACCACACGCCTTGATCCGCAGCTACCGTACACGCAACGGATGATGCAACACGGCGATCGCGTAACCAATTGACAGCGGTGTTCCGCGCTGCTAAACTTAGCAAAACATATGATACTTTTTGTTTCA
>RFIY01000087.1 GCA_003695505.1 Candidatus Dadabacteria bacterium
CACGGCACTGACACTGGCTGGGCGCGCCGGTCGCCAGGGCGTCAGCGCGGGCGCTCGCGGCGCCTGGCAGCCCTTTGCCGAGCTGGGTGTGCGGTTGCGTAACTGGTGGCGCCACCGGCAGCAGCGGCAGAAGGTGGAGCCGGCGCCAAAAGAAACGGCGCCAAAGAAGCTCTCGCTCGAAACGGCCGACGCGGATGTGCCGCCACCGTCTCCCGAGCTGCGTTCCAGTGTACCAGCCGACCGCGACGAACCGACGCTGCAAATCGAGAAACCGCAGCCGCTCAAACGGGCCAAATCGGCGGTGCAGCGCCCGCTCGTCCCCCCCGAGGCCGACTGGCAACTGCCAGACCTCGACCTGCTCGACCGCCCGGCCGCGGGCGACAGTGACATCGACGAAAAACTGTTGCGCGCCAAGGCGCAACTTCTGGCCGCAAAGATTCGCGAATACGGCATCGAAGGACAGGTGACGGCGGTTCGACCCGGTCCCGTAATCAGCGTGTACGAATTCAAGCCGGCTCCCGGCGTCAAGGTCAGCCGCATCGCCAATCTCGAAGACGACCTTGCGCTGGCGACCGAGTCCCTGTCGGTGCGGATCGTTGCGCCGATCCCCGGTCGCGACGTCGTCGGGATCGAAATCCCGAACAAGCAGCGGGAATCGGTTGCGCTGCGCGAGATCGTCGAGAGCGAAGGCTTCTGGAACAACAAGATCAACCTGCCGTTCGCGATCGGCAAGGACACGGGTGGTGCGCCGGTCGTGGCGGACATCACGAAGATGCCTCACCTGCTCGTCGCCGGCGCGACCGGGGCCGGTAAATCGGTCGGCATCAACAGTCTGATCGTCAGCCTGCTCTATCGCCATTCCCCCGATACGCTGCGCCTGTTTCTGATCGATCCGAAACGACTGGAACTCAGTTTTTACAGCGACATTCCGCACCTCGAAGGTCACGAGGTCGTGACGGATCCCCATGAGGCCTTTGCGCTGCTCGATGCGCTGGTCCGCGAGATGGAAGAGCGATACGAGTGGATGGCGCATGCCAAGGTGCGCAACATCACGACCTACAACAAGGCGGTCGCCGAGGGGCGCGTCGAGCCACGTGATGGAGAAGCCCCGCGCAAGATGCCGTTTCTGGTCTGTATCGTCGACGAGCTGGCCGACCTGATGATGGTCACGCGCAAGCAGATCGAGGAGCCGATCGCGCGGCTGGCGCAGATGGCGCGCGCCGCCGGGATCCATCTGGTGCTGGCGACGCAGCGCCCGAGCGTCGATGTGCTGACCGGCCTGATCAAGGCCAACTTCCCGACGCGGATTGCATTCAAGGTCTCCAGCAAGGCGGATGCCCGGGTCGTGATGGACCAGCAGGGCGCCGAGAACCTGCTCGGGCAGGGCGATATGTTGTTCAAGCCGCCGACGAGCGACATCCCGATGCGCGTGCATGGCGCGTTCGTCAGCGAAGAAGAGGTGACGCGGGTCGCCGACTTCTGGAAGGCGCAGGCCGAACAGCGCGGCGCACCCGCCCCGGCGGTCAGCGAGGACCTGATCCAGGAGTCGTTGCAGCGCGTGCGAGGCGGAGACAAGGCTGGCGGCGGCGATGCCGGAGACGTCGATGACGAACTGTTCGAGAAGGCCGTCGATATTGCGGCGCGCGAAGGCGTTGTGTCAACCAGTCGGATCCAGCGCGCGCTGTCAATCGGTTACAATCGCGCCGCCCGGATCATGGACGCGATGGAAGCGCGCGGCATGGTCGGGCCGCCGACGGGTGCCGGCAAGCCGCGTAAGTTCCTGGGCGCCGGTGGCGGTGTAGATGGCTGAACAACCGGCAATGGGCGAGGGGACGGTCGAGCGCATCCGGCCCATGCCGCCTGGGCTGTCCGAGGTCATTGCGGCCGGAGAGGTCGTCGAGCGTCCGGCCTCGGCAATCAAGGAGCTGGTCGAAAACAGTCTCGACGCCGGCGCATCGGAGATCCTCGTTGAAGTGGGCAAGGGCGGCAAACTGCGCATGGTCGTCGACGACAACGGTCGCGGCATCCATCCCGAGGACCTTCCGCTGGCGATCGCCCGACACGCGACATCGAAACTCACCGATGCCGACGGATTGAGCCGAATCCGCACGTTCGGGTTTCGTGGTGAAGCGCTGGCGAGTCTGGCCGCGGTGTCGCAACTGACGATCGAAAGCCGCGTGGAAACATTGCCAGAGGGCGCACGCCTGCTCGCCCGCGCCGGCGAGATCGTCGAAGGGCCGGCGCCCGCTCCCCGGCGCCCGGGTACGCGGGTCACCGTCGAGGATCTGTTTGCAAACGTGCCCGCCCGCCGCAAATTTCTGCGTACGGATCGAACGGAAGCGCAGAAGGTGCGGGACATCCTCAAGATCTTTACGATTGCCCATCCGGAGGTCGGTTTTCGCCTGATCAGCGATGGAAGGGAGCAGCTCAACGTGCCGCCCGCGACACTCGCGGACCGGTTGTCGGCGCTGCACCGCCGCACGCGCTTCGTGCCGGTCGAGATCGAGGGCGTACGTTTTCGACTGACGGCGATGTTGTCTCATCCGCACGACCATCAGCGAACGGGCGCAAATCTGCTGACCTTCGTCAATCGCCGCTATGTGCGGGACGCGATGCTGCGTCGCGCGATCCAGTCGGCGTATGACGGCGCGATCCCTCCGGGCACCTGGCCGCTGGGCGCGGTGTTTCTCGATGTCCTGCCCGAGGATGTCGACGTCAACGTCCATCCGGCCAAGACCGAAATCCGTTTTCTCAACCCGGGCACGATGTTCGCGGAAATCCGCGGCGCGATCCGCGAGACCCTGACTGCGACCCGACGGCCGCCCGGATTCGACGAAGCGGCGCCAGCGACCGTAGCTGCGCCGTCGCCCGCGGCGCGGGTCGCGCCATCGCCGTCGTCCCGGCCATCCGGGCGTTCCGGTGGGTTCGGCGGCGCATCGGTACGCGGTTCGGCGGAGCCGGTCCTGGCCTACGCCGCGGTCGAACAGGAGCCGCGTCCGGCGCCATCCGCTGCGCCGCTGCTTGACGACGCACCCGATCTGGATCCGCTTGGCGCGCTTGGCGACCGCTATCTGCTGTTCCGTGAAGGACGTGCGCTCGTCCTGGTCGATCAGCACGCCGCGCATGAGCGGATCCGCTACGACCGAATCATGGCTGCGTTCGACGCAGAACGTCAGCCAGCCCAGGAACTGCTGGTGCCGGTTGTGTTCGAAGCCGAGCCGGCCGAGTTCGAAGGTTTGCGGGTCGGTGGCGACTGGCTCGATCGCGCCGGTTTCGCCGTGGAGCCCTTCGGTCCGACCAGCATCCGCATCCGCAGCGTCCCGCGCTGGTTCCAGGGCGATCCGGAGAGCGCGGTGCGCGAGACCCTCCATGAACTGTCCCGCTGGAAGACCCCGGAGACACTGGCCGCGCATGCACGCGAAATCGCCGCGTCGCTGGCCTGCAAGGGGGCGATCCTTTCAGGGCGCAAGGTGCCGCTCGTCGAACAGAAGGCATTGCTCGAACAGCTCCGCCGAACGCCAGGCGCCGACACCTGTCCGCACGGGCGGCCGGTCTGGCGGCGCATGACCATGGACGAACTGGATCGCTGGTTCGGTCGCTGATGCAACGTGCACCGGTGATCGGACTGGTCGCGCCCACGGGTGCCGGCAAGACCCGCGTGCTGCTCGACCTCGCCGCGCGCGGCGTCCCGTTCGAAGTGATCAGCGCCGACAGCGTGCAGGCGATCCGCGAGTTCGACATCGGCAGTGCCAAACCGACCCCGGCCGAGCGCGCCACACTGCCTCACCATGGCGTCGATGTCGTTGCGCCGACCGGGCGGTACGATGCCTGGCGGTTTGCCGCCGAAGCGAAGGCATTGCTGGAGTCCCGTCCGGACACTGCGTTCGTCGTTACGGCGGGAACCGGCCTCTATCTGTCGGCGCTGACGGATGGGCTCAGCGACGTTCCGCGGCTGCCGCAGGCAGATCGCGATGCACTGTATGCCCAGGTGATCGATGACGCCGCCGGATGGTGGGCCAGGCTGCAACGCGAAGATCCGGCCTCCGCCCAACGGATTCATCGAAATGACTGGCGGCGGATCGGCCGCGCGCTCGAGATCACCCGCGCTGCAGGCCGACCCGCGTCGGCCGTCCTCGCGGAGCGACCGCCCACGGGTGGCGTGGACATACCGCTGCTCGGCATACGCGTCGAAGGTGAGGCGTATGAGCGCGGCCTGCGTCAGCGGGTCGACGCGATGCTCGACGCCGGCTGGATCGACGAAGTGAACGGGCTGATTCTGCGACACGGGCGCAATCTGCCAGGGCTGGAGGCCGTGGGTTACAGGCAGATCGTGGCGTGGCTCGATGCGGGTGGCTCAGACGACCAGAGCGCTTTGGCCGAGGCCATCACGATCGCAACGCGTCGCTACGCGAAGCGACAGCGCACCTGGTTTCGTCGCCGCGATGTCACCTGGTTCGACGGATCCGATCACGGTCGCCGTACGGTGGTTGACGAGCTGGAGCGGCGGCTTTGCGTGGCATGATCGGGTAACATGCCACCACGAAACCCGTCGCGAACCGCAGACAAGCCGGTTTGAAAACACCATGGAACTGTTTCTGCCGTTTGAGCGTCCGATAGAGCAGGTTGAACAGCAGGTTCGCCGCCAGGCCTGGCGTGTGCGTCAGGGCGAAGCCGACGCCTCGGATCAGCTGATCGAGGCGCTGGAGCGGCGCGCGCGGTTACGTCGCCAGGTATACGGGCGGCTCGGTCCGTGGGAACGTGTCCAGTTGGCACGGCATCCGCAACGGCCGCATGGGCTGCGTGCCGCGCAGGTTGCGTTCGGCGAACTGGAGCCACTGCGCGGCGATCGCACGCGAGCAGACGATGGCGCGATCATCGCCGGAATTGGCCGGATGACAGGGCGACCGGTTGTCGTGATTGCGTGCGACCGTGGAGACGACAAGCGCGAGGCGCACCGGCGAAACTTCGGTATGCCCGGTCCGGAGGGCTTTCGCAAGGCGATTCGCGTTCTCGAATTTGCGGAGCGGCGGCAGATGCCGGTTGTCAGTTTCGTCGATACGCCGGGCGCATGGCCTGGCGTGGACAGCGAGCGCTATGCCGTTGCCGAG
>RFIY01000088.1 GCA_003695505.1 Candidatus Dadabacteria bacterium
GCCATGACGGTTGTCGGCAACAATATCGCAAATGTTAATACGGTGGGTTACAAGGCCTCCAGCGTCGCGTTCTCCGATATCGTCGGTGAATCTGCCGGCGTGACGCGCGGCGGGGGGCGACTCCAGGGCGTGCGCGTTCAGAATGTCGGCACGTCGTTCACGCAGGGCGCCCTGCAGCACACCGGTGTCGTGACCAACCTGGGGATCGACGGCAAGGGCTTCTTCATCGTCGATGGTGCGGAGGGCCAGATGTATACGCGCGTCGGCGACTTCCACTTCGATGCCGAAGGCGTTCTGCGTACGATCGAAGGCGATGCCGTACAGGGCTTCCTGGCCAACCCCGACGGGACGATCGGGGCCGCGATGGGTGACATCAAGGTCGAGACGGAATCCGTGACGCCGATGCCGACCAGCCGCATCGACATGGAGCTGCAACTCGACGCGACCGCGACGCCCGCTGGCCCATTTGACCCGGCGAACCCTTCGGCCACATCCAACTACGCAACATCGACGACGATCTATGATTCGCTTGGCAACGAACACGTTGTGTCCGTCTATTTTGTCAAGACGGCGGCGAATTCCTGGGACTGGCACGCGATGGTTGACGGTGGTGATCTGGTCGGGGGGACGGCCGGCACAGCTCAGGAGGTCGCCAACGGCACGCTGACATTCACGACGTCGGGAGAACTGGATACTGAGACGCAAACCGTGACGCCGATGGATTTCGTCGGCGCGGCACCGGGTCAGGCGCCGACCTTCGATTTCGGGCAAAGCCTGACCACTGATGGCGCGACGGCTGCGCGCGGCACGACGCAATACGCTTCCGAAACCGTCGTCCACTCTGTCGAGACCGACGGTTATGCGGCGGGCGAGCTGGCTGCCGTACGCTTCGAGGCCGATGGCACGATCGTCGGCACCTATACCAACTTCGAAGAGCGGACCATCGGCAAGATCGCCCTGGCGAACTTTGCAAATCCAGATGGTCTCAGCTACACAGGCGACGGCAAGTTCGTGGAGACGCGTGCATCTGGACAGGCGATCGTCGGTCAGCCTGGTGACGGGCGGCATGGCAACGTCGTTTCGCAGTTTCTGGAAGGATCAAACGTCGACATGACCGGAGAGTTCGTCAATCTGATCAACTACCAGCGATCATTCCAGGCGAATGCGCGAGTCATCTCCGTGGCCGATGAGCTGTTGCTTGAACTCGTCAATCTGCGCCGCTGATTGAACGAAAGGACGATTGTGATGAGCGAGGACAAGGAAAAAAAGAAAAAGGGTGGTGCCGGGACACTGCTGATCGCGCTGATGGCGCTGATCGGCTCGGCGGCCGGGTCTGCGACGGTGCAGATTCTGCTGCCTCACCCACCGGCGGGCGCGGCAGCAGAAGGCGAGCACGCCACGGCCGAGGCGCATGCCGAAGGGGAAGGCGCCAACGACTTGCCGCCCGGGGCGGTCGTGGGGTATTTCCTCGAGCTTCCGGAAGTTGTCGTCAATCTGGGAGGCGAGGACCTCGGCCATTACCTGCGGGCCAAGATCGTCCTCGAACTCGTGCGCGATCCGGGAGAGCAGATCGATGCAGCGATGCCGCTGTTGCGCGACATCATGCTGACGACGCTGTCGGGTATGACGCTCGAAGAGATCGCGGCCGATCCCGATCGCAGCAAATTGAAACAGGAGATCGCGGAATCACTCGGTGGTGTGATCGGTGGGATTCGCCGGGTACTGATCAATGACTTCGTCGTCCAGTAAAGCGGCCTGGCCGCTCGTCCCGGATCCGCAGGGCGCGGAATTTCGCTGGTTCCGGCAGGCCGCGACCGACCTGGCCCAGCGATTGCCTCGCGCACTGGATCCCAATACACCCGCCTGGACCATCGCGGTCGGCGAACCGCGCCTGAGTGAGGGCGGGGTGACCCCCGCCGATGACCTGGACTGGTGGCTGATTCGGCAGCCCGATGGCCCGCTGCTGCGCCTGGGACTGTCTTCCGGACTGCGCTGGAACCTGGTCACCTATGTGTTTGGCGGAACAGAGGACAGCGATGCCGCGTCGTGGCATGCAGGGGGACGCCTGACCCAGGCGATCGTCCGTCGGGTTCTGGAGCAGTGGTTCCGCAGCGGCGCCCGGCGAGCCGAAGCCACACCTCTGCCCGGCGGCACGGGTGGGGAGCGGATGGCGTCATCTCTGACCGCTGATCTGGAATTTGTTTCGGCCGGTGCCACATATGCTGCCCAATTGTCTATTGAGCGCGCCGAGGCGATTCGCCGCTCACAGAGCAGGGATGGCCGGGGTCAGCGCGGGCCGAATCCGAAGATTTTGCAACGGGTGAGACGGCTTCCAGTGCGTCTCGTGGTCAGGACCTCTGCAACCGAGATCCCCGCCTCGCAATTGATGACGCTGCAACAGGGTGATCTGCTGCGTCTGTCCGAGGCGGATCAGGCGGCAACGATCCTGCTTGACGGCCAGCCTCTGATGCGTGGGCGGCCGATGACAGTCGATGGCCGCCTGGGCATTCAGGTCGAACGCGTCTATTTCGAAAAACTCGACGCGCTAACGGCGCGGCTGACTGGAGGAGTGCAATGACGGAGCAGGCACACGTCCCGGAATCGATGAGCCGAATCGCGGTGCAACTTGCCGTCGAGCTCGGTCGCATCCGAATGACGCTTGACGAACTGATGATGATCAACGAAGAGTCGGTACTCGATCTGGGCCGGGCGGCCGATGCCCCCGTGACGCTGACGGTCAATGATGTTCCGATCGCACGCGGAGAAGTCCTTGTGGTCGATGGCGAATTGTCGGTCCGTATTCTCGAAGTTCTCGAACACGGCGTGGCCGTCTGATGGACGCTCTGGCTGCCGGTAGTGCGCAGCCGATCAGCGAGGCGATGCGCACGTTTCTGCTGATCACTGCGATCGCGCTGGTGCCGATGGCGCTGCTGATCAGCAGTTGTTTCCTGCGGTTGATCGTCATCCTCTCGCTGTTGCGAACCGCGCTGGGCAGTCCGTCGCTGCCGCCGACGATGGTGCTGACCGGGCTCGCGCTCGTGTTGACGTGGATGGCGATGGCACCGACCTGGACACAAGTTCAGGAACAGGCGATCGATCCGTTGCTGGCCGGGGAAATTGGCTTTTCGGAAGCGGTAGAGGCGGCCACCGGTCCGATGCGCACATACATGCTCCACTACGCGAAGAAACGCGATCTGCGCCGCATGCTCGAACTTCAGGGCGCGTCGACCGACCAGCCCGTCGAGCAACTTTCGCTGTCCACGCTGATTCCCGCCTATGTACTCAGCGAGCTGAGCTCGGCGTTCACGATCGGCGTCCTGATCTTTATCCCGTTCATCCTGGTTGACCTGATCATTGCGTCGCTGCTGTTATCGCTTGGAATGATGATGGTGCCGCCGACCGTGATTTCACTACCGGTAAAACTCGCGCTGTTCGTGATGGTCGATGGCTGGTCGCTGCTGATCGGGCGTGTGATGGCGCCGCTCGTTGGAGGGAGCTGACGATGGAATCGGACATCCTCATCTTTGCGTTTCAGCAAGGGGCGATCGTTACCGGAAAGATCCTGACGCCACTGTTGACAGCGATGATCGGCATCGGCGTGACGATCAGCATTGTTCAGGTCGTGACCCAGGTCAATGACGCGACGCTGACCTTTGTGCCCAAGATGCTCGTACTCTACGGCCTGCTCTTTGCGATGGGGCATCGCCTGCTTGGCGAACTGGCAATGCTCATTCGCACGCTCTGGGACTTTTCGGGGATCTGAGTGTGGTCGACGCGATGCCGTTGCCGTTTGCAACCGTGTCGGGCTGGGTGCTGGTCTGGTTTCGTTGCCTGGCGCTGACGGCGTGGCTGCCATTTTCACGTCAGACGCGCCTGCCGCTGGGCGCGGCGTTTGCGTTCAGCGTGCCCCTCGCATTCGTGCTCGCCCCGCTCGCGGGGCCCGGCCCGGTCGACTTCGCGCGGTTCGTGCGTGCGGCCGCCGGCGAAATCATCTGTGGGTTTGGATCTGGTCTGATCGCCATCGCAGTATTGCGACTCGGTCTCGCCGCTGCTGAACAGATCGACATGGCGATCGGCTTCCGGCTTGGCGCGTCCGCGTCCGGTGAGCAGGTGCAGATTCAGGGGCTTGGTGGCTTCTATTCGCTGCTCGCCGTAGCCGCGATGATCGGCGCCGGCGTGCCCCACGCGGCGCTCGGTGTGGTTGCACGCGCCGTGGCCGAGACCGGGGCAGGTGTTTCCCCGGATGCCGTTTCATGGCAAGCACTGAATGTCTGGCTCGGTCGATTCTGGCAGACGACGCTGCTGTTCTGTGCGCCCGCGCTCGTGCTGGTCATTGGTGCGCAGCTCGTCGTCGGTCTGGCCAACCGGATGCAACCCTCGCTTGGTCTGTTCTTCGTGCTGCTGCCGGCGATGATCCTGATTGGCCTGCGATTCGTCTTTGAGCGTATCGACCTGATTTTCGATCTGTTTACCGATCAGTACCGCCTGGCGATCGAGGCGCTGGCGCTGTTCTGGGGCGTGCATCCATGAGTGATGGAGATCGCAGACATGAGGCGACCCCACAGCGTTTGCAGCAGGCGCGCCGGCGCGGCGAGATTCAGTTTTCTGCGGATGTCGTTCCGGTTCTCGTGCTGATTCTGGCCGGTTCGATCATGGTCAGTACCGCCGATGACTGGTTGATGGCTTGGCGGTCGCTGTTGCAGGCGGGCTGGACGGAACAGGCCGAGTTGCCTGAGTTGTTGCGCCGCGCCGCGTGGCTGACGTTTGTGCCGGTGCTGTTGCTCGGTACCTGCAGTCTTGGCCTGGGTCTGGGGAACCGTCTGCTACAGACGAAGACACTGTTTTCGCTGGAGGCACTGCGCCTGGACTGGAGTCGCCTGTCTCTGTCATCCGCGCTCGGACGATTCAAACAGGGGCGCGCCGGGATGCAGTTCGCACGCATGTTGGGCCTGACGCTCTGCCTGGGAGTCGTGACACGATATGGCCTGTTGCCGTTTGCGCGGTCGTTACACGGTGCGCCGGAGACGCTGGAAGGCTTTGCCGACCTGCTCGCCGCATTTCGAGGCCGCGTATTCTGGCCGTTGATCGTCGGCCTGATGGCGCTGGCCGGTCTCGATGCCTGGGCACAGTGGCTGTTGAGCCGGCGGCGCCTGCGCATGACTGACCAGGAACTGAAGGAAGAGCGCAAGCGCAGCGAAGGAAATCCGGAAATCCGTGCACGCCGGCGACGCATGCAGGCAGGCTGGCGCCGCACGCAGCTCAACCGCACGGTGCCGTCGGCGACGGTCGTCGTCCGTAACCCGACGCACTATGCCGTGGCCTTGCGTTATGCGCCGTTGCAGCAGGATGTACCGATCGTGGTCGCGAAAGGACGGGACCATCTGGCGTTGCGGATCATTCAGATCGCCGTCCAGAACGACGTGCCAGTGGCGACCCAGCCCCGTCTGGCACGAGCCTTGCATGCCAGGTGTGCAGAAGGTGAACCCGTTCCCGAGGAGCTGTTTCAGGACGTGGCCATCATTCTTGCCAGAATTGACCAGGTAAGACGGGAAATCGCGCGATGAACTTCGATCGTCTGAAGCTGGTGTTGATGGATGCCCGGATTGGTGCGACGATTGCGCTGTCCGGATTCCTGATTCTGATGCTGGTGCCGCTGCCGCCGTCAATGCTTGACCTGCTGATCACCTTCAGCCTGATGCTCAGTGTCGGGCTGTTGCTGACGGCGCTGTTTCTGCGTGAATCGCACGAGTTCTTTGTCTTCCCGTCGCTGCTGCTGATCACAACGCTGTTTCGCCTCGGGCTGAACATCGCGTCGACGCGCCTGATTTTGCTTGGCGGTGCATCCGGGCAGAACGCCGCCGGTGCTGTGATCGAGGCATTCGGCCGCGTCGTGATGGGTGGAAACTATGTGGTGGGCGGCATCCTGTTCCTGATTTTCTCGATCATCAACTTCATCGTCATTTCCAAAGGCTCGGAACGGGTTGCCGAGGTGTCAGCGCGCTTTACGCTTGATGCGTTGCCAGGCAAGCAGATGAGTATCGATGCCGACCTGACGTCGGGGATGATTGACCAGGAGCAGGCGCGCGTGCGTCGCCAGGAATTGCAGCGCGAGGCGGAGTTCTATGGCGCAATGGATGGCGCGAGCAAGTTCGTTCGCGGTGATGCGATCGCTTCGTTGCTGATCGCCTTCGTCAATCTGCTCGGAGGCGCGTTGATCGGCGCGCTGCAGCACGGTATGACGCTGTCCGAGGCCGCAAGCCGCTTTTCGATCCTCACGGTCGGCGACGGGCTGGCCGCCCAGGTACCGGCACTGCTCGTGTCGACGGCGGCCGGTCTGGTCATCACCCAGGTAGGCGGCGACAACAATATGGCGCGCGAACTGGTGCGCCAGCTCGGTAGCGACCGCAAGATCTGGCTCTTGACGGCGTCCATTTTTGGCGTATTCGGGCTGATGCCGGGTATGCCGTCGCTTGCATTTATTGGTGCGGCGGCCGTGTTTGCGGCGGCGGCGTGGTTCGTGCCGACGCTCGCCGCAGATGATCTCGACGCGGAAGACCGTACGGAAGAACGTCCGCCGGCACTGATCGAACGCCCGGCAGACCTCGAAATCGTGCTGGGTCTGGGGCTGCTGAGCATTACCGGCGAACAGGAGGGTGGCGGGTTGCTGCGCCGCCTGAAGCGCTGGCGTGAAGACTTTGCCCGCACCTGGGGCTTCTGGTTGCCTGTCGTGTCGGTGCACGACGATCAGAGGCTCGCCAGCCGCGCGTATGAAATCAGGGCGCACGGCGTGGTTCTGGCGCAAGGCGAACTCCGGCCCAACCGGATGCTTGCGCTCGACACCGGCCAGCTCAGCGAAGTGATTGTTGGTGATCCGGCCAGTGACCCAGTTTTTGGTGCCAATGGCTGGTGGATCCCACGGGATCAGCAGCGCGATGCCGAGCGCAAGGGCGCGGTCGTCGTGCCGCCGGCCGTCGTACTGTTGACCCACCTGACCGAGATCATCACGCCGCGAATGCAGGAATTCTTTGGGCGTGCGACGCTTCGCGCGCTGTTGACCGATCTGCGGGATCAGGGATACACAGAGCTGGACGAGCTGGTGCCCGCGCCGCTCGACTACGGGCGCCTGCTCAGTATTTGTCACGCCCTGTTGGCAGAGCGGGTGCCATTGACCGGTTTGCGTACGATCATCGAGACCGCGGCGTCGATCTGCGCGGTGTCGGCGAACGCAGCCGTCGCCGAGCTGGTCGAGGCCGTCCGCCAGGCGCTGAGCAGCCAGATCTGTAGCCGGCTCGCCGATCCTGAGCGTCGCATCTCGGTGCTGACGCTCGCGCCAGATGTCGAAACGGCACTCGCGCGGGTGGCGGATCAGACGGGCAGCAGCGGCGAGATCGCGTTGCTCTCCGAACACATTGGACGGCTGTTGCCATCGCTGCGCGAAAAGATATCGGCACCAGAAGGGCCACCGTCGGCGATCCTCGTCAGCCCGGCGGTTCGTCGGCCATTGCGCAATGTGCTTGCGCATGCGCTGCCCGATCTTCCGGTACTCAGCCTCAGAGAAATTGCCCGTGGATTTTCGATTGAAACTCGTGGAACGGTAGGGTTCGCATGACAGATGCCATTGCTATCCAGGCTGCAACGCTGGCCGAAGCGCTTGCCGAAGCGCGGCGGCGGTTCGGTTCCCATGCCCAGGTTGTTCGACTCGATCAGCCGCCGTGGTGGAAGCACCTGTTTGGCGGCCGGCAGGCGGCAGTTACGGTGTGGATTCAGCCCGCACCCGATGACGGCGCGCCGGAATCTCGCGATGTCGAGCGCTTCGGTGAGTTGTTGCGGCGCCTCGCCGACGGTGAGCCGGATCGATCTGGTGTCGCGCCCGGTGATGAAGCGGTGGAATTGCCTTCGTCGTATCGCGTCGCCACGCGCGGACTTGCGGAACATGGTGTGCGCGAACCAACGCTGCAGGGCCTCCGTCAGCAGGCGGCGGCCGCGCTCGGGATTCGACCAATGCCGGCTGTCGGTCTGATCAAGGGGTGGCTGACGCTTCATCTGCAACAGACGGTTCGCTGCTGGAATCCACAGCAATTGATCCTGCGCCCGGGTGGCTGGAATATCGCGCTGACCGTTCCGGAGGTGCAGCGCGAAGCCGACTGGGTCGTTGCACTGGCGCGAGATTTGCGCCGTTGCGGTCACCGGCCGCGGCTGTCGGCGATTGGATCGGCAGCGGCAAGGCTGAGCCGAAGTCGACTTCC
>RFIY01000089.1 GCA_003695505.1 Candidatus Dadabacteria bacterium
AACGCTCGTGTATGACCTGCTTGTCCTGGGCAACCCACACCCGGTACCACCGTGCCTTCTTATTGCCAGCCCGGCCACGGTACACTGGGTCGAACGTTGTATCGCACCCACACGCGACTGGATCGTGCAACTGCCCCTGACGCAAAATTACCTGACGGTATCGTTGCCCGGGCACCGTGGTCGGGAACGGCGTCAACGACCCCGCCTCCCCTGGCCCGGCATCGATCTTTACCTGGGAGAAATCTGCGATGATGGCCCCGCAATCATCAAGGCGCGCGGCGTCGATGCATCTCCCAACGCGATTCTGCTCGACAGTGAACTTCGCTATCACGCGGGACAGGGCGTTTGCGTCCGGATCAAAAGCGACATGTTCTGGGCCGTCGGCTCAGGAATCATCGCACGTTCAGCGCGGCGCGATGACGGCTGGCGGCGCTATCTGGTCACCAATCTGAACATCCACGACGGTGACGCCGACTGGTTTGAACACCTCGCTGCCCAATGATGTTCCATCAGCCGCGGATCCGCACAAACCACACTCCGCTTCCGCCATCGCGCGCCCGGACGCCCTGAATCACTTCAACGACACGTTCGTCCAGGCGTAGCCGGGCCGGAATTTCTCTGGCAAGCACACCCGGCCTGTCCTCGCTCGCGTGCAATCCCTTGCCGGTAATGACCTTGAGCAGTTCCAGATGCTCGCGTCGCGCGCGCCGCACCGCACGCATCACCCTCTCCCAGGCCTGGTCCGCGGTAAGCCCGTGCAGGTCGACAACAAGATCGACCTCGACGCCTCCGCGCTGCACGCGTTTGCGCAGGCTGCCACGGCGCCGTCTTGCGTCGCGGGTCTCCTGATCCTTCGCGGGATCAGGTGGATGCCGACGCAAATGGGACTCGATCAGCGCCTTGTCTTCAGGCGTCAGCTCCCGAGCTGGCGGCTTGCCTGACAATTCACGCTCCGCGGGACGCCTGCCACAGGCGCCACGCCAGCCAGCCGTGACCGATCAGCCATGCTGTACCGCCAAGCGGGGTGACTGGCCCCAGCCAGCGCGGCCCATCCAGCGCCAGTACATACAGGCTGCCGCTGAACATCAGGATCCCCGCGGCATAAAGCGCGCACACTGGCCACAGACCGCTGAACCGGTCGACCTGAAAACCAACCACAAGCAACGCCAGTCCATGCCAGGCCTGGTATCTGACCGCCGTCTCCCAGACAGACAGCATTTCGGGTGACAACCGCCCCTTGAGCCCATGTGCGCCAAATGCGCCCGTGCCCACGGCAATCATCAACGCCAATGCGCCAATTGCAGACCAGATCATGTCAGTTCTCCTCGCTCCACTGCGGGGTTTATCCACTGCGCCACAACGGCCGCGGCGACCGTATCGCTCCAGACATTCACGGTTGTTCGCATCATATCGAGTATCCGGTCCACCGCGAGTATCAGGCCAATGCCTTCCAGCGGCAACCCGACCGCGTTCAGGATCACAGACATCATCACGAGTCCCGCCATCGGAATCCCGGCGGCACCGATGCTCGCCAGCAAGGCTGTCAGCACAACGAGTACCTGCTGCGCGATGGTCAGATCGAGACCATATACCTGCGCAATAAAGATGGCCGCAACGCACTCGTATAGCGCCGTCCCATCCATGTTGATCGTGGCGCCCAACGGCAGCGAAAAGCCAGCGACCTTGTTTGGCACGCCGGCGGCTGATTCGACGCGCTGCATCGTAAGCGGTAGCGTCGCCGATGATGAAGCCGTGGAGAACGCCGTCAACAGTGCCGGTGACACTGCACGAGCATACGCCGTTGGCCTGCGGCGTGCAAGGACACGCAGTAAGAGTGGCAAGGTCACCACGGCATGCAATACAAGCGCAAGTACGACGCAGGCGACGTACCAGCCCAGTGGACGAAATGCATCGAAACCGGTCGTTGCCACGATGCGTGCAATCAGTCCGGCAATCCCGACCGGTGCCAGTCGCAATATCCATTCCGTCAGCTCCAGCATCGCCGCGAATCCACCCTCGAAAAGATCGCGCACCGCATCGCCTGCCGCGCCGACGCGCGCAACAGCGAGTCCGAACAAAACACTGAAGACGATCAATGGCAACATTTGCCCCTCCGCCGCGGCGCCGAATGGATTGCTCGGAACCATCTCCAGAAAAAGACGCCGCAGCGTCAGGACATGGGGCTCGAAGCCTTCCGGCAATGGTTGCAGCAACTGTTCCGCGCCACTACCCGGCTGCACGATATTGACGACGACCAGACCGGTAACGATGGCGGCAAAGCTGGTCCCGATGTAGACAAGGATCGTCGCCCCAAACAGCCGCCCAGCGTCCTGTCCGGCTCCAAGCCGGGCGATACCCGAAACAATCGATGTCAGCACCAGTGGCACGACCACCATTCGCAACAATTTCAAAAACAGATCGCCAATGAATCCTGCAGCATCGATGACCGTGGGCAGATCACCCGCAACGGCGCCAACCAGCACACCGATGAGGATCCCCAGCAGGATTTGCCAATGGAGCTTCATGACAGCCCCCGGCTGCTGCAAACCGATTCCAGCCGTTCCAACGCCAACAACAATGTTCGCGCAACCGCCTCAGAATCGATCGGGGTCGTGTGTATCATCTGTTTTGGAGCCGCAAGCTCGTCAAACGCCTGGTCGGCAATCGCCTCCGACAGGTTTGCGGTCGCGCGCGCCAGCAGCTTGTCGACACCTGCCCAGTTGCCATCACAAACCTTCACACCGGCAGCCGATAATTGAATCAGTCCGCGCAGGGCGTACCAGGACGCCGATTCTGGCACGCAATCGCGCCAACGCACCTCCCAGACGTCGTGCAGATCGTGCCAGCCTTCGCGGTTCAGCGGT
>RFIY01000013.1 GCA_003695505.1 Candidatus Dadabacteria bacterium
ACGAAACGCTTCGGGAAAACCCGCCACGGCAAAGAAGCCATCCCAGTCCGCAATGGCCTCGCGTTCGGCCTCTGGCACGGTCACATCGCCGGCGACGAACCAGTCCTGATGCATCCGGTGATCCAGATGCATATGCGTCAGATGGACACGTTTGACGATACCGGTTTCGCGCAAGCACGCAGCCGTGTCCACATGTAGTCCGGCGTCAACCAGAAGTGGCTCAGGGCCGTCAAGCAGCAGAGAAGCGGACGCCATCTTGCCCGGAAGTTTCTGCCCGGGCAACCACCAGATGTCATCGAACAGCTCCCGCGCCCCCGGAATATCAGCAATGGGCGACGTTACACGCATCGTCGCACGCACCAGTCAAACAGCAGTCGATCGGCCGGAACCGATGAGCGTTTCAGCTTACGGTCGAGGTCGCGCAGCTCGTCGAGCGCCGCGGCCAGTTGCGGCAATGACCACGCCCCGGCGCGCTTCTGGTCGGCGCTCGAAAAGCGCCCAACGACGGCGCGTGCGGCCTCTCTCGCGTTTCCGGTGCGCACGAGCTGAATCTTGTACTGCATCATTTGCCGCAAAACCCACGAGACGGCTCCGAGCAGGTCCCGTCCCGCCGTGTGCGATCCGCCACCCTGTTCGCGCCACGACTGTAAAATCGCGTCGGCCTGTCCAAGGTCGCGATCGAGTACGGCGCGTGCGAACAGCCAGCCATCGACGACGCCCGGCAATGCCGATATTGACTTCCAGTGGCCGACATCAGCCGGCCCGTCCGGATCCAGCAGCGCCAGTTTTTCAAGCTCGCGCTGCAGGCGCAGCGGCTCCGTTGCGAATGCCTCATCGAGCAAGGACCGCAGGTCAGGCGACAGTGCGACACCCGTTTCACTCGCGGCCTGTTCGACGGCGGCGCGACCAGAGGTGGCGGGTTCCTTCTGAACGTCTACGGCAACTTCCGCAAACAGTGCCGCGGGATCCTTCAATTTGCCGGCCAGGGCCGTCAGAATCACTGTAGTTTTCGGCGCGATCGCTCGTAAGGCCTCCGACAGTTCGAGCCGTTCTTCTTTGTTGAGCTGATCGATCCGCTCGATGAACACGGTACGCGGTTCGCCGAAGAAACTGTAGCTGCGCAGTTCTTCGTACATCCGACCAGGCGTGCGTTCATCCGGGCGGATGGGCACCCAGTCGGCAGCCTCGGCGCGGAGCCGTTCGCGCTGGCGCGCAAGCCACCCTTCGCTGCCTTCGAGCAGGATCAGCGCTGCATCACTCATGCGACACCCCGTCTGTCGCGTCCGTCAGGCAGCCATGCCGGGCAATCAGCAGTGCGGCCTGATCCCACCAGCGCGCCGCCAGCAGATCGAGTCGCGACGCGGCGCGCTCCTCGACCTGATACGGATCACTGCTATACGGCATCCACTCGTCGGCCCGGATCGAACGAGCGCGCTCGCTCAGGGCGCCGCAGGGTAGCCAGCGCAGGGTTCCACTCAATGCAACCTGCATTCGCGCCGGTTGCGGCGCACTGTCTTTCTGCAGATCGGGAGCTGGCCCATACGCGTCCGTACCGACGCTCACCGCGATGCCATCCACATCAACCCGGATCTGCTGGACCTCACACTGCGCACGCGCCTGCCGTGCTCGCGCGAGCAGCGCCTCGCGCGCCCGCTGCGCCAGCCAGGGGTCACCCGCCGTTTCGAAGTCACCCGCATAGATGCACAGGGCTGCTGGAGCCGCACCGCCGCGCTCCTGCCAGACCGGCCCCGCCACAGTCGACAGCGAACAGCCCGTCAGCAGGGTGGCAGCAACGGCGGCAGCGGTTCTCATCCGTTTCGCACGACCAGGTTGACGAGTTTGTCGGGAACGACGATTTCCTTGATCAGCGTCCCCTGCTCCAGATAGCGAGCCACGTTTGGATGGCTGCGCGCGGCTTCCAGAACCTGCTCCTTCGGCGCACCCGGAGCGATCTCAATCCGTCCGCGAACCTTGCCATTGACCTGAACCGGAATCTCGACGCGCTCCGCGACCAGTCGTGCCGGATCAGCCTGCGGCCAGGACGCATGGGCAACGAAGCCTTCACCGCCGGCCACCTGCCACAGTTCCTCGGCAAGATGCGGCGCAAACGGCGCAAGCAGGCGCGGATACGTCTCGACCAGTTCACGCACCGTGCTGGCCTCATCGGAGTTGAGTTCGGCCCCCTCCCCGATTGCCAGGGACCACGCATTGAGCAGCTCCATCAGCGCCGCAATCGCGGTATTGAACTGAAAACGCTTCTCGATGTCCGAGGTCATCCGGTCGATCGTCACATGCAACTGGCGGCCAAGGTCTGCGAATGCTTCGCGGGTTTCTCCGTCTCTCCTCTGCTCCAGCGAATGTAGCGACCGCGTAAATACTCGTTCGACACGTCCAAGGAACCGCGCCATACCTTCGACGCCACTCTCCTGCCAGTCGAGATCCTTTTCGGGCGGCGCGGCGAACAGAATGAACAGGCGTGTCGTATCGGCGCCATAGCGCGCGATCATATCATCCGGATCGACGACGTTGCCCTTGCTCTTGGACATCTTTGCGCCGTCTTTGATGACCATGCCCTGTGTCAACAGATGGCGGAACGGTTCGTCCAGCTCGATGTAGCCGAGATCGCGCATCACGCGCGTAAAGAAACGGGAATAAAGCAAGTGCAGCACGGCGTGTTCGACGCCCCCGATGTAGTGGTCGACGGGCATCCAGCGCCGCGCCAGATCTGGATCAACGGGTCGCTCGGTATCGCGTGGAGACAGGTAGCGCAAAAAGTACCAGCTGCTCTCGATGAACGTATCGAAGGTGTCGGTCTCGCGCCGCGCCGCCCGTCCACACTGCGGGCAGGTCGTCTCGACGAAGTCCTTGCGACGCGCCAACGGGCTGCCGCCCCCGGCGACGACTTCGACATCTTCGGGCAGTCGCACCGGCAACTGTTCGCGCGGCACCGGCACGATACCGCAGTCATCGCAATAGATGACAGGGATCGGGCAGCCCCAGTAGCGCTGGCGGCTGACGCCCCAGTCGCGCAGCCGGTATTGTACGGTCCGCTGCCCCACGCCCTGTTGCTCGACCGCATCCGCGATCTTCTGCCACGCCTCGTCATTCGGCAGGCCATTGACCGGCCCGCTGTCGACCATCGTGCCTGCGCCTTCCCAGGCAGACTCCTCGGGCGACCAGGCGGATGATTCCGCGGGGTCAATCACGACCTTTACCGGCAGATCGTATTGCCGCGCAAACTCCCAGTCCCGCTGGTCGTGCGCCGGTACAGCCATGACCGCGCCCGTGCCATACTCGGCGAGCACAAAACTGGCGGCCCAGACTGGAACGACCTGACCCGTCAAGGGATGTTTTGCCCGCAACCCCGTGTCTACACCGACTTTTTCGTCCTCCGCGACGTCTCCCGATGCCATCCGCTGACGCAGTTCCGCCACGGCCGCGCGGTTCGCTTCGGGCATCCACTGATCAAGATCCGTACGCTCCGGACTGATTGCCATGTAGGTCACACCATACAGCGTATCGGGCCGGGTTGTGAAGATCTCGAGCTCCGCGTCCACGCCTTCGAGCGGGAAGCGGATCTGAACGCCCTCACTGCGTCCGATCCAGTTGCGCTGCATCGTGCGCACCTTGTCGGGCCACTCATCGAGCGTATCCAGCCCCTCCAGGAGTTCATCGGCATAGGCGGTGATGCGCAGGAACCAGCCATCCATCTCTTTCTGGCGGACTTCGTTGTCACAGCGCCAGCACAGACCGTCGATGACCTGCTCGTTCGCCAGTACGGTCTCGCAGTGGTCGCACCAGTTGACATGCGTCTTGCGGCGCTCGGCGAGGCCGCGTTCGAGCATGTCGAGGAACACAGCCTGTTCGTGGCGGTAGTACTCGGGATGACAGGTCGCGATTTCGCGACTCCAGTCATACGAAAAACCCAGTCGTCGCAACTGGCCACGCATCGTTCGGATATTCTCATACGTCCACTCGGCTGGCGGGCGTCCATGCTTGATCGCTGCATTCTCCGCCGGCATCCCGAATGCATCCCAGCCGATCGGATGCAACACATCGACGCCGCGCATGCGCCAGTAGCGCGCCATCGCGTCACCAATGGAATAATTCCGCACATGCCCCATATGAATTCGTCCCGATGGATACGGGAACATTTCCAGTACATACATGTGCGCACGGTCACCGTCCAGCGCGACGTTGAACGCGCCTTCGGCTTCCCATCGTTGCTGCCAGTCTGCTTCTCGCTCCGCGAATGGGCGAATCACGAATGGTCCTCCTGGTGTTCGCTGGTCAGGACAGGCGCAAATCGCCCGCCGCCGCCAGACGTCTGATTGATCGATAAACGAGATGTTCAGGAAATGGCGCGATGTCGACGAGTTCGCGCACCGCGGCGCCGTCCGTCGTCGTCCGCAATACCCACGCCGCATAGGGGTCGCCCGGTTTCGGCGTTGCCGCTTCACCGCGCTCGAGTCGTCGCTCGGGTGCGACGAGATGCTTCTTGACCAGTTCAATGTATCGTCGCACCCACTTGTCGACCGTTTCCCGCACGAAGGGATCCTCCCAGGCCGCTTCGATGGCCTCCTCGAATGCTGCGGCCGCCTCTTCGTGACGGAAGCTCCGTTGCGCGATGACACCTTCCTGGTAGCGGCGCACAGGATCCGTCGCCCTGGTCTCATCGGGCGGAATCAGCAGCGCGCGGCTGGAACCCACAACGGCATAGATCGTCTTGCTCAGATCCCACAGATCATCCGGCAGCAACCAGCCGAGTTCAGCCAGATGCACGCCGGCGCGAAGGAATTCGGCCAGCACATCGTCAAGGTCACTCAGATCCGCTCCGGGTACCGCCTCGACCCAGACGCCGGCGTTGCCGAGGCGTTCGCGAACGCGAATCCGTTCGTCGTATTCGCGCGTTACATCGAGCAGCAGATGCTCGATCGGTACACCATCGCCACGCACGCGCCCGTTTTCGAACAGGAACCAGCCCTGATTCCACATAAAAATCGCGTGAAGCGAGCGCCGGCCTGCCTCCTGCAGCCAGTCGCCGACCTCCTCGGCGCGCAGCAGGCCAACCTTTTGCAGGATTTCCACGGGAGACGACTGATCACGATCCGCCCAGAGCTTGGCCTTCTGCCAGCGATCGGGGCCAAACTGACTCGCCGCCCAGCGATCAAGGCTGTTAGAGCGAACATCGACCAGGCGACCTTCCGCGACGCCCCACCGAATATCGGTATTCGGACAGCGAAACAGCAACGTTCCCGACGACTCGGACAGATAGAGCCACTGCAGCAGCTCTTCGAGCGTCATCGTCCCGAAATCTCCCTGAAGCGGCATCGTGCGACTCCGTTCAGGCCGCCCGCCGCCGCCCGAGCAAGTGGGCGACCGCGTCGACGATACCGTCTTCGGTCAGCGGGTACATGGCAAACACCTGCTGAATCAACTTGATCGACTGCGTCAGTTCCCAATACTTCACCGGCTCGGGGTTCAGCCAGACACTCTTCTGGAACGCTCCGGCGAAGTCCTGCAAATGAGCGAGCCCCGGCCGCTTGTTCTGCACGAACAGGTCGATGGCTCCTCCGGGATACAGCAACTCGGTCGGCGACATCGATGCATCGCCAACCAGCACGAGCAGGTACTTCTGGTGAAACTTTTCGATGACTTCCGCGGATGGCACGGCTTCGTGTCGCCCGGCGTCGCGATAGAGGTCGTCGTAGATGCAGTTGTGAAAATAGTAGTGCTCGAGATCCTTGATCTCGTCCTTCATCGCGCTGAAGAAGCGACTGACCAGGTCAGCGTACCCCGACATCGAGCCGCCAACGTCCGTCAACAGCAGGATGCGCTGCAGATTGCGCTTGCGCGGCTCAAAGACCAGTTCGATTTCACCGGCATTGCGTGCCGTGGCGTCGATCGTTTCCTCGATGTTCAGCTCTTCGGGCGGACCATCCGGCAACATCCGCCGCAGACGTGACAACGCGACGCGCATGTTTCGCGTGTCGAGCTTGCGATCCCGATCGTATTCCCGGAAGCGGCGAAACTCGGCAATCTGGACGGCCTTGCCGTGACGACCGACGCTCTGACCAATCCGCACACCAGCAGGATTGAATCCGTCGGCGCCCTGTGTCGAGGTTCCCCGGCGTCCGATCGCGCGGTTCCCGCCCTCGTGGCCGCGAAAATGGCCCTGCTCGAGCTGTTCCTGAAAGTTTTTCAGGATCTGCTCGAATGGCAATGCTTCGAGCAGCTTCATTTCTTCTTCCGAAAAGACGCGCGCGTACTCCTTCTTCATCGCCTCAAGCACGCGTTCGAGCAGCTCCTCCGGCACTTCGACGTCACGAAACGTGGCCAGAAAGGCCCGGTCGAACCGGTCGTAGTAGCCTTCGTCCTTGACCAGCACCGTGCGCGCCGTGCGATAGAAACTGTCGAGATCCGGTGCAACCGCGCCGGAATGCAGCAGGCGCAACAGTGACATCCATTCGGTCAGGCTGACCGGAACACCGTGCGCACGCAGGGACTCGAAAAACGCGAACAGCAGCATCAGATCAGCGTGCGCTCCCCGGAAAAGCGGGACAGCACCCGCTTCAGATCTTCTGGTTTCTTGAGCAGGACGCCAAGGAATGGCAGCGAGCCATCTTCCGCGACCGGCTGCCAGCCGTGTGCCAGCAACACGCGAATCCAGTCCAGCAGCTCCGACGTGCTCGGCGGTTTGCGTAAGCCGACGACGCGACGCACGCCAAAGAACGCATCGAGAATCTGTTCGAGCAGTTGCTGGTCCAGATCGGGATAGTGGACCCGCACGATATCCTGCATCAGCTCCGGTCCAGGGAACTCGATGAAATGGAACAGGCACCGCCGCAGGAATGCCTCGGGAAGCTCTTTCTCGGCGTTCGATGTGATCACGACGATCGGACGCTGCTTCGCGCGTACGGTCTCCCCGGTTTCATCGATCAGAAAATCCATCTGATCGAGTTCGTGCAGCAGGTCGTTGGGAAACTCGAGTTCGGCCTTGTCGATTTCGTCGATCAGCAGTACGACGCGCTCCTCGGCCGAAAACGCTTCGCCCAGCGGCCCCAGGCGGATGTAGCGGCGAATATCGGACACATCGCCATCACCGAAGCGTGCGTCATTGAGCCGCTTGACCGTGTCGTACACATACAGTCCGTCCTTGGCGCGCGTCGTCGACTTGACCTGCCAACGCAGCAGCGGCATGTCGAGCGCCTCGGCAATCGCGACTGCAAGCTGCGTCTTGCCGGTTCCCGGTTCGCCTTTGACGAGGATTGGCCGTTCGAGTACGATCGCGGCGTTGACCGCATCACGCAGTTCATCACTGAGAATGTATCCGTCGGTCTGTTCGATGCGTAGCATGACTGTCTTTCCGTACAGGGGTGAACATCGTTGCGTCCGGCGCGCAGGCCCGCCGCGCCCGGTACACACTGCAATGATTCAGTTTAACAGTCCGGCGTGGGCGGACGCGGTACAATCCATGCCATGCCCGATTCCGCCCCACCGCCCGAACGAAATGGCCGCACGACACGGCTCAGCCGCGATGTCGTACTGGACACCGCGCTGTCCATCGCCGATACGCAGGGGCTCGAGCGGCTGACGTTTCGCCGCCTCGCGGATGCGCTCGGCGTCACGCCAATGGCGCTCTACCGACACGTCGAAAACAAACAAGACCTGCTGCTCAGCCTGCTCGAGCACGTCATCGCGCGCTACCGCGTGACGGACCACACATCGGGCCACTGGCGCGACTGGACGGTGACCGCCGTCGTGCGCATGCGCGACGCACTGGTACGCCATCCTGGCATTCTCCCGCTGCTTGGCACGATCGCCAGCGCCGGCCCCGCCGCCCTCGCCGTCACCGACCGTGTCCTCGGCGAGCTGACCCGCGCCGGCCTCGACATCGAAACCGCGGCCAGGACCTTCTACGCGCTGATCAGCTACATGATCGGCTCCGTGACGCTCGAAACCGGCGCGCGACTGCACCAGCGGCAGTTCGGCAACGAAGGTGAAGGCTGGCAAGAAATCGGCACCCAGGCGCTGCTGACACTGCCACTCGATCAGTACCCGAATCTTGTCGCAGCAGCACCGTCGCTCGCAGTGCTACCCGACCGCGCGCAGTTCGAGGCCGGCCTGCGTGCCATTCTGGACGGAATCGCTCCGACGCCCTGACCCGGGTTCTGCTGTCCAACGCGGTTGCGGAGGCAGGCACTTCCCAGCATACTAATCTTACAACACCGTTGCATTTCAAGGAGCGCCGGATGCCCTCACCTGCCGAAATCCTCGGTCAGCCCTTTGTCCTCGGATGTGGTGCGACCATCAAGAACCGGATCTTCAAATCCGCGATGAGCGAGACGCTGGCACGTGGCGACCATGCGCCGAACGAACGCCACGCCACACTCTACCGTCGCTGGGCCGAAGGCGGCGGTGGCCTGATCATCACCGGCAACGTGATGATCGACGGTCGCCACCTTGGAGAACCGGGAAATGTTGTCGTCGAGGACGAACGTCACCTGGACACGTTGCGCCGGTGGGCAGCCGCGGGCACCGTCAACCAGACGCAACTGTGGGTACAACTGAACCACCCCGGTCGTCAGGCGCCCGGTTTTCTTGCCCAGGGCGGGCGCCCCGTCGCGCCGTCGGCGGTCGGTTTTTCCGGCGCCATGTCGCGGACTTTTCCGACGCCCCGCCCCCTGGAGGAAGCCGAGATCGAGGACATCATCGCCCGTTTTGGCCGATCGGCCGGTATCGTCAAGAAGGCCGGCTTTACCGGTGTACAGATCCACGGCGCGCACGGCTATCTGGTCAGCCAGTTCCTGTCGCCGCGTACGAACCGGCGCACGGATCGCTGGGGCGGTTCGCTGGAGAACCGTATGCGCTTTCCGCTCGCCGTCTACCAGGCGATCCGCGATGAGGTCGGCTCCGACTTTCCGGTGTCGATCAAGATGAATTCCGCCGACTTCCAGAAAGACGGGCTGAGCGAAGACGACAGCGTCGTCGTGATGGAAGCGCTCGCCGATGCCGGCATCGACATGATCGAGATCTCCGGCGGCACCTACGAAGCGGCGGCAATGATGGGAAAGGTTCAGAAAGAATCGACGAAGCGGCGGGAAGCCTATTTCTTGCGCTTCGCCGAGCTGGCCCGCAAACGCGTGACCACCGCGCTCGGTGTGACCGGGGGATTCCGTACCGCCCGGGGCATGGCCGAGGCCGTCAGCTCCGGCGCGGTCGATCTGGTCGGCGTCGCTCGACCGTTCGCACTGTACCCCGATTTTCCGGCGCGCATCCTGCGCGGCGAATCACCCGACCTGACCCTGCCCCAGGTGAAAACCGGTATTCGGCCGATTGACCAGCAGGGCATGCTCGAGCTGACCTTCTACGAAAACCAGCTCCACCTGCTCGGCAGCGGCAAGGCACCACGACCGCAGATGTCCGCCTGGGAAAGCCTGGTCCGCACCATCAGCTCAACGGGCCTCCAGGCGCTGCGCCGCCGACGGGGACGCTAACTCTGGAACAAACGAGAGGCGCCAACCGGCGCCTCTCGTTTGTTCCAATGCTGTACTGGTTGCCGTTCAGACTTTCTGCAACGGCTTGCGCTCTTCCTTTACGGATGCACGCAGAAATTCGCGATTCAGTTGCGAAATGAAATCAATCGAGATTTCTTTTGGGCAGGCCGCTTCGCATTC
>RFIY01000090.1 GCA_003695505.1 Candidatus Dadabacteria bacterium
GGTTTCGGGGCTTGCCTATAAGGCCTATGTCGTCAACGGCTTCGATGCGAGCAAATTTGGACCATCTGACGACGGATTTCGCAGCGTGCGCCAGAAGGGCAGCAAGGCGAAGTTCAACCAGCCCGCCGGGGTCGTTGCGCTGAATTACGTTGGACAACCAGGCCTGATCGCGGGTGCGTCGGCGTACTTCGGCAACTCGGATCAAAGCGGCGCCAACAGCATTCTGACCGGGATCTACGAAGGTCACGTCGCGGCAACCTGGAAGGGTCTGAGCGTGCGTGCCCTCGGTGCGTATTCGACGATCGCGAACGCGGATGATCTCAACGCGGCGCTCGGCTTTACGGCGCCGACCGACACGGTTGCCAGCGCGATGTTCGGGTACTACGGCGAAGTCGGTTACGACGTGATGAATCTGCTCGATGACGCAACGATCAAGCTGACACCATTCATCCGCTTCAGTCACCTCGATACGCAGGCCGATGTGCCGGCCGGCAAGCAGGCCAACGATGCGCGCGGCCGCAAAATCGTCGACGCCGGTGTCGCGATTCAACCGATCGGCCAGCTTACATTCAAAGCCGACTACCAGTTCACGTCGTTCGATGACGGTAGCGACGACAACCGCCTGAATCTCGGCGTGGGATTCATCTTCTGAGCGTGGTAATGAGAACCGTTTTCATGTAGACTGTTTGTATGGCTCTGTTGCTGCAAACAAAACCGGCCGCAGGCCCGCTTCGTGCGGGCCTGCGTGTTCATGTGCTCCTGGTGCTGGTCGCGCTTGTAGCGCCGGGCCTCGCGTCGGCGAAGGTGCTGATGACGACCGCCGAGGCGCTCGGGCATGCCTTTCCAGGTTGCACGACGACGCGCAGGACCCTGTACCCCACACCAGAACAGCAGGCCGACATCGCCAGGCGTGCCGGCGCGCCGTTCGACCGCGCGATCATCTACCTTTATCAGGCCGACTGTGGCGAAACAGGCGATGGCGGTGTCTTGTTGTTCGACACCCATCGCGTACGGACGCTTGAAGAAACGTTGGCGATTGCGATCAATGTCGACCATACGGTGCGCCGGGTTGATGTCGTCAGTTTCCGCGAACCGGAAGAGTATCTGCTCCCCGAAGTCTGGTTCAACCAATTCACTGGCAAGGCGTTGACAGCCGACCTTGCGATTGGCAAATCGATCCGCAACATGACCGGGGCGAGCCTGTCCTCACGCGCGGCCGAGGCGGCGATTCGACGTGCCTTGGCCATCGTCGCAGTCCTTGGCGTGACGCGATGAGAAAGGGCGAACGCCGACTCCTGCACACAGCAACAGCGGCGGCTGGCGGTACCGGGCTGGTCTACGGCCTGCTCAAATATATCCGCTGGACCGACGATCCGTTCAGTCTGGTCAGTCACCCCTGGCAACCGGCTGCTCAACATATTCATGTACTGGTTGTGCCGCTGCTGGTCTTTGCCCTTGGTGTCGTCTGGCGGGATCACCTGTTCGGGCACTGGCGGCGAGGACGGCGCGAAGGCCGGCGTACGGGAATGTCCGGCGTTGTCCTCGCCGCGGTGATGATCGGTTCGGGTTACGCGCTGCAGGTGGCGACCAGCGGGCAGGTTCGGACGTGGTGGGCGTGGGTCCACGGTGCATCTTCGACACTGTTCGTATCCATCTACGCCATTCATCTGGTCGTTCACCGCCGTGCGCGGCGACGGCTCACCGCACCGCCGGTCACCGCCGGCTCCGTAGCCCAAAACGCGCGTATCTGACGGATCACGCTGCTTTCTGCAAGAATATTGTGCATGCGTATGCGTATGCCAGTCGTTGCTGCCGCACTCGTCCTGACGGCTCCAGTGTTCGCGGCCCGCGATGCCCGCGGCGAAGCCGAGATCGTCCGCGCGCGTTACCTGATGGGCACCCGACTCGAACTGACAATCGTTGCGGATCTTCCCGAAGCCGCTGATGCGGCCGCGGAGCAGGTCTTCCGCATCATTGCCGAACAGGAAGCCATTCTCTCGAACTGGCGGACGGATTCTCCTGTTTCTCGCTTCAACCGCGCGCTCCGCAGCGAGCAGCGAAAGCTCGCCCGCACAAAACTTCTCGAACCCGTCCTCGAGGCGGCCGCGAGCTGCGTCAGTGCGACGGCCGGAGATTTTTCGCCGTTGATTGAGCCTCTGTCGCGTATCTGGGAAATTCGTAGCGGCGGCGCTGACCCCGGACCGATTGCGATCCGCCGCGCCCGTCGTCGATCCAGTCCGCGGGCGTTGCAGCGCCTCGTCGCCGGCCGCCGCGCCCGTCGGATCGAACTCGATACAGGCGGGTTTGGCAAGGGCTATGCCCTCGACCTGGCGCTGCGCAGCCTGCATGCCACGACCGGAGTCCAGACGGTGGTTGCCAATTTCGGAGGTCAGATCGCTGTCTGGCCCGAAGATCAGGCGCTCGCAGCGTCGGTTGCCGACCCGCTCCACCGCGAACGTGCCGTTGCTGCGCTGGCGGTCAACGGCGGCTCGGTCGCGACCTCCGGAGGTATCGAACGGCTGATCAAAGCTCACGGCGAGGGCTGGACGACCATCATCAATCCGCGAACCGGCTGGCCCGTCGAGCCGTGGGGTACGGTAACGGCCTGGGCCGACAATGCGACCCTCGCGGATTGCTACTCGACCGCCGCATTCGCGGCCGGGCCAGTCGACGCCCCGATCTATGCGCGTAAGCATCCCGAAGCAGGTTTCATCATCGTGCGGGCGACGCCGAACGGCTACGACATCCAGCGGTTCGGCAAACTGGCCGAGTGAGCGAACGTTACATTCGATCCGCTGCCAACCCGGCGATCCGGGAACTGCGCCGTCTGATCCAGAAACCGCGCCTGCGCCGCGAGCGCGGCCTGGCGGTGATCGAAGGTCTGCGCGAGGCCGAACGTGCCGCCATGGCCGGCGCGACCATCCACCAGGTCGTCTGGAGCCCCGAACTGCTTGTTCGCCACACGCAGGGTGAGTTGCCCGCGTTGCTGGCCAA
>RFIY01000091.1 GCA_003695505.1 Candidatus Dadabacteria bacterium
ATCGTCCGCAATGCCATCGACCACGGCATCGAGACCGTTGAAGAGCGCCTGAACGCCGGAAAGCCCCCACGGGCAAAATTGTTCATCCGCGCCTTCCAGAAAGGCAATCACGTTGTGATCGAGGTGGCTGACGATGGACGCGGCATCGATGCCGACGCGGTCCGGCGGCGCGCGCTGGAACGCGGGCTGATCACCGAAGATCAGGAACTGACGGACCAGGAAATTTATCCCATCCTGTTCGAACCCGGCTTCAGCACGCGCGACGAAGTCTCTGACCTGAGCGGACGAGGCGTCGGACTCGATGTCGTCAAGGCCAATCTGACGCGTATCGGTGGCCTGGTCGACATTTTCAGCGAGCCCGGTCAGGGAACGACGTTCGTGCTGACGCTGCCGATCACACTGGCGATCATTCAGGCGCTGATGGTTCAGGTCGCCTCCGAACAGTATGCGATCCCTCTCAACGCAGTGACCGAAAGTCTCTCTGTCGCTCCCGGGGATGTCGAGACGATCGAGAATCACGAAGTTCTCTATCGCCGTGGGGCCACCCTTCCGCTCGTTCGGCTCGCGGAAATTTTCGAGCTCGACACGCCAGAACGTGGGGATGATGACGAACTGTATGTGGTAGTCGTCGGGCTCGCGGAACGACGACTGGGCCTGCTGGTTGATCGGCTGCATGGACAGCAGGATGTTGTCATCAAATCCATCGGGTCGATCCTGCGCTCGACGCCCGGCATTGCTGGCGCAACCGATATGGGGGACAGTCGCACCGTCCTGGTGCTTGACGTCGCATCGATCATCGACGAATCAGCAAGGATGTTGCATGGTTGAGCCGACACCAATGCAGGCGTTTCACAAGGCGCCCGATCCAGACCGGATCCTGCTGCTGGATCAGTTCGACGAAGCACTCGCTCGGCTCGAATACGGTGTGCGGGAAAAAGAAATCACGCTGCTGACGGGTGATATCGGCACCGGGAAGACCACCCTGACCCGCGCGCTGATTGATCGGCTTGATGACGAAGTGCAATTTTGCTGGATCATCAATCCACGGCTGTCTGCCTCACAATTTCTGCGCCAGATTGCGCTGCAGCTCGACCTCGAACCTGCGCGCGGCAAGGTCGATCTGCTGGATCAACTGGCAAACGCGTTTCTGGATGCATCGAGCGCGGGGAGACCAGTCTCGCTGCTCATTGACGAAGCCCAGATGATGCCTCCAGATACGCTGGAGGAATTGCGGCTGCTGACCAATATCCAGCTTGACGCCGAAAATCTGATTTCGGTGACCCTGGTCGGGCAACCGGAATTGTTACGACGACTTCGTCAACCCCGCTTTCTGCCGTTGCTGCAGCGGGTTGGCGTTCGCTATCACCTGTCCCCGTTGACAGAAGACGAAACCACGGCATACATTCGAACTCGTCTGCAGAACGCCGGATACCCGCCAGAAATGTTCGATGAGCAGGCACGCTCCGCAGTCTACGCCTACAGTCACGGTCTGCCGCGCGTGATCAACAACTTGTGTGGGAACGCGCTGCTCGCAGCAATGCTGGATGGCGCGGACACCGTAACGTCGGATCTGATTGATGATGTTGCGGCAGACCTTGGGCTGGTGCTCGCCAGGGGTGAGGGTTGATCGCGATGGACTTCCGAAAGCTCAGGAAACGGATCCTGGAGGCTCCACCGGATCAGACGCAGCCTTCCAAAGAGCCCGAAGCCGGAGCCGAGCTCGCCGACGCAGGCCATTACGACACGGAACAGGAGATGGAGCTTGTTGAATCCTTCGACGAAACGGCGGAATCCGACAGCGACGAAGCGCCAGATGATGTCACCTCGGCGCCTGTCGGCAGTGTGGCCGCGGCCTTTCTGGAGAGCGACGCTGTTACGCCGGAAGCCGGGTTCGAGGTGTTGCGGTTCCGTCTCGCCCACGAGCTGTTTTGCCTGGAACTGGATCGAATCTCCGAGATCATCAAGCCCCGCCAGATCACGCCCGTTCCAAGGACACCGGACTGGCTGTTGGGAATCGTCAGCCTTCGCGGTACGATGATACCGGTTGTTGATACGGCGACTCGACTCAAAGTGCGCTCCGCACCGGTGTCGACACGCAGGATCATCATCATCGAACATGAAAACGAGTTGTGCGGTTTACTGGTGGACGAAGTACAAAATGTCGAAATCATTTCTCCGGACGCGATCGAACCGCTGCCCACTGCGCTTGCGGATCGTGCCGGACAGTTCCTGGAGGGGTTGATGCGCCTCGAAGACCACCTGATCGCGCTGATCGACATCGAAGCGACGCTTCAGATGGAGGACGACAACGGGCGATGACTTCAGGCGAACGACAGATCCTGGTGTTTCAGGTCGGCGAAGAGCAATTCGCCGCAGATATCAGCCGTCTCCGCGAAATAGCCTCGTGGCAGCCTGTGCGGCGCATTCCGCGAGCGCCTGCGTTTCTGGCTGGTGTCGTTGACCTGCGCAACCGGGAAATCATTCCGATTATCGACCTGCACGACAGGCTCGACCTGCCGCTCAATGTCCCGGAGCAGAAACAGCGCATCATTATCGCTCCGGTCGACCGGCAGTTTGTCGGATTTCTCGTGGACGCCGTTCGCGACGTACTGACGGTTCAGCAGGACCAGATCGCCGCTCCGCCCGCGGTCGGCGAAGAAAGTCCGGCGTTCCTCAGTGGCGTCTTGCGCACGGACGACGGCATCATCCTGTTGATCGACACGGAACAGATTCTCACGTCAGATGAAAAACTGCGCATCGCCGAACTGAAAGAATCGCTGGCGACAAACCAGAGTTCACCATCTGCGACATCTGCCGAGGACAATTCCTCGACAAAACGCAAGCGAGCCAGCTCCACCTCAACGGGCAATAAGAAAACTGGCGCGAAAGCCGCCAGGAAAACGAAAAAGACTGCGGCACGCAAGCCCGGCAAAAAGCGTTCATCCGGTAGCGAGGGAGAGAAATGAAGTGGCCCCGCTTCGAGTTTCCGAACCTGGTTCGGCTGACTGCGCTGAAAATGGGGTTGCGCTTCAAGCTGGTGCTGATGACCGGGCTGGTCGTCCTGTCTGTCATCCTCGGCCTCGAGGTCTACTACCAGGTGCAGCTCAGCGACGAGTTCATCGAAAACCGCAAGATCCAGCTCGAGGGTGCCGTCAAGTTTCTGCAAATCTACGGGAAGAACCACTTCCAGACGAGCACATATGATCCTGATGATCTACGCCTGCTGCTCGAACCGTTTCTGAAGGATCCGGAATTCCGCTTCATCGAGATTCGCGACGCATCTGGCAATGTTGTCTTCAACGAGTTTTCCGATCCCCTGCTCAACGACTGGATCGCCAGTTGGAACGTGCCCGACAAGCCGCAGGAAGTATCGGGAGAATTTCAGATCGATGGCGAACGCATCGTCTTCCGCGCCGTGCCCTTTTTTGGCCCGAAAGAAACGGAG
>RFIY01000092.1 GCA_003695505.1 Candidatus Dadabacteria bacterium
CGACTACACCAAGGAACTGACCACCTACACCTCGACCCGCTGCCTGCTCGGCAAGGAATTCCGCGAACACCTGACCAGCGAATTCGCCGCCGTCTACAAGGACCTCGAACACGGCGTCAGCCCGATCGCGGTCATGAATCCGCATCTGCCGTTGCCGGCCTTCCGACGTCGCGACCGCGCGCGTGTGAAGCTTGGTCAGATGATCGGCGGCATCATCGACGCGCGCCGCGCCCAGGACGTCGTCGGCGACGATTTCATGCAGACATTGATGGACGCGCGCTACAAGGACGGTCGCGCGCCGACCTCCGAGGAGATCACCGGCATCCTGATTGCGCTGATGTTCGCCGGCCACCACACCAGCTCGGTCACGGCCGCCTGGACCATGCTGGAACTGCTGCGCCATCCGGCGATCCTGCAGCGGGTTCTCGACGAACTCGATTGCGCCCTCGGCGACGCGGCCGACTTCAGCTTTGATGCGCTGCGCAAACTCGATCTGCTCGAACGCGTCGTCAAGGAAACGCTGCGCCTGCATCCACCGCTGATCATGCTCACCCGTCGGGTGATGCACGATTTCGAATACAAGGGCTGGGTGCTGCCGAAGGGCTTTTACGCCGTCGTCTGCCCGAACGTCAGCCACATGGTGCCCGAAGAGTTCGCGAACCCGGAGCGATTCGACCCCGACCGCTGGCTGCCCGAACGCGGCGAGATCACGTCGCCGTTCAAGTGGGTTGCCTTCGGCGGCGGGCGACACAAGTGCACGGGCAACGCGTTCGCACTGATGCAGATCAAGACGATCTTTGCGGTGCTGCTGCGCAATTTCCGCTTCGAGTCGGTCGGCGATCCGGTCGAGGCCGAGTACCAGAATCTGGTCGTCGGACCAAAGCCGCCGGCGCGCGTCCGCTACACCCGCATTCGCGGATGAGCAATCTGTTCTCGCCCAACCCCGCGAAGGCGGCCGTGGAACGCTGGTGGCTGCTCTATACGCCGGTCTGGGGGATCCTGGCTGGCGGCGTGATGCTGTCGGGGCTCGCCGACCACTGGACCGACCTGCCGCTGATGGCCTTTGCCCTGTTGCTCGCCGTCGGCGCGATCGTGCCACCGATCCTGCGTCGGAATCACGAACGCGATCTTCCCTGGCATCGGACGACCGCGTGGCGGTTCGGACTCAGTGTCATCCTGATTTCGTTCTTTGGCAATTACAGTTGGTGTCCGTATTTCTACGATGTCCTGCACATGCATTACGGCTTCCAGACGCAGTGGAACATCCGCAACAATCCGACGCAGATGTATGTGATGACGGTGCCCTACTTCGCGACGTATGCGGTCCTGCTGACGATGAGCTGGCGGCTGGCGATGCGGGCGCTGGCCGGTCTGCCACGCCTGTTGCAGCTCGCCGCCGCAAGCCTGACGGCCTTCGCAGTTGCGTTCCTGGAAACACTGCTGAATGCCAATCCGTGGCTCGCATCGCTGTTCTGCTACGACGATATGAAACTGATGCTGACGTTCGGCACGTTCTTCTACGGCATGCTGTTCGTCGTCGTCCAGCCGGTCTGGGTCTGGCTCGACGAAGATCCCGACCGGCCGCAAAAGCAGCGCGACGTCTGGCTCTGGTGCGGCGCGGCGATGTATGCATCGGTACTCGTCGCCGATCTGATTCAGTACGAGATCGCCCCCCATTTCACCACGGTCGAAGCCGGCGCCTGGCAGCACAACCTGCGCGACTGGGACGACGGCTGCCTGATCCGCCCCGACTGAACGGAAAGAGAGCCCCCGATGAACCTGATCCCTTCGCGAAACCTGAGAACCCTGGTCATCGTCTGCCTGTGTGTAATCGGCATTGGCTTTCCGGTTGCGTCGAGCTGGGTGTTCCTGCTCGACGGCGACCGCCGCCTGGCCGCGAACATCATGGCGCTGAGCTACCTGATCGGCTTCTACGGGATGTTCCTGTCACCGTGGCTCAAGGTCGGCGACCTGCGCGACTGGAGCACCTGGCGACGCCTGCGCGCGACGGTCACGATCTGGCTCTGGACGGTCTATCTGACCGCGGTGATCTGGGAACTGCCGTGGCTGCTGTTCCACGAAACGATCCGCGCGGCCAAAGACGAACTGTGGGCCTACAGCTGGTGGGCCTACATCGACGGCGGCGACATCCGCTATGCCGGCTGGGATCCGACGATCGCGACGCTGGAGTGGTTCACGGTCATCAACGCGCTGATCGGGTTGCCGGTCCTGATCCACTGGGTCCGCAATGGGCGCAAACCGGGCTGGCCGCTGTTCGTGTTCATGTTCACCGGCGCATCCCACTTCTACCAGACGATGCAGTACTACGTCAGCCAGGCGTTGCAGGACTTCGCCCACGTCGGCGACACCGCATTCGACCTGTATGTACGCTTCTTCATGGTCAACTCGCCCTGGGTGCTGCTTCCACTCTGCGTCTGGTGCTACGCCTGGTGGGAACTGTCGCCCGATGCGCCGGAGCGGGAATCGTAACCGCACGTCACTGGCGAACCGGACAAACCCCGCTCAAAAACGAACCCGCACGCCGAACGTCGCGCCGCCCGGCAACGCGGCGACGAGTGGCGCGGCCTGGATCGCTGCGGCACGCTTGCCGCGAAGCACCCGACCAGCCTTGTGGCCGATGACCAGCGACGGCAGACCAGTTGCGATCAGGCCACCGCCCACACCACCAAGCGCACGCGCCTTCTTTCTAGACTTCGGTGCAAGGTAGGGCTGGCAGACATCTTCCTCGAGTAACCGGGAATAGAAGCAGTTGCTGACACGGACCTCCTGCTTGTACGCTGCGGAACTCGCGGCGATCGCCGTGCCCGCGCCGATCGCGCTGTAGGCGTAGGCCAGGTGGCTGCGCCGCAGCCGTTCCACTGGACGCACGCTGCGCAGCGCGCGAAGACTGGTCGGTTGCAGGGCAGACGCTCTGTCAGCGGCAAGTGGTTGCCCATCAGCGGAAAGGATACGCAGCGTGCGCCGATCGGCGGTCGCGCCAAAGCCGATGGCGATCACGCCTGATGCGGCCAACATCGATCCGGACAGGATCAGCAGCTCGCCACCGAGCGGAGCCCGTTGTTCGGTACGAACCCAACACCCACCATCACCGTTGCAATGGGTGCGCTCGATCTCGTCGTCCGTCCGGGCGACCATCCCGAACAACAGCGCGGATGACGCCAGGGCGGCGCCGCCATAAGCAAGCTGTCTGCGTGTGGCAAGAGCCGGGTTCCACGCGGGGTTGATGCGATTGTGCAGCGCACGTGCGTGACCAAGCAGGAATGCGCCGAGCATCGACCCACTGATCAGCGGTCCCAAAGTATATTTCGACAACCAGTTGGCGTCGCTTGTCTTCACCGCCGCCGCAGCTCCCGAGGCGATCGAACCGACAAGGATCACTGCACCGCCAACGGACTCCCGAACAACCCGCCGATGCATGCGGCTCGAAGCTTCTTTCGGCAATCTCGCTGCCCGGACGGCTGCGACTGGGAACCAGACCTGGCCGATCGCGTTACCCATCACCCCAAGCGCAGCCGCCGGTATCGAAAAATTGTTCACAAACGCTTCGCGCCAGGCGCACTCGCGGGACTCACAGGGCTCGTCCCGGTCCCAGTTTTCCACCATCATGGCAAATGCGAGCGCGCCCAGCGCGGCGCTGCCAAACCGCACAACACCTGCCGCGAGCAGCCTGTTTTGCGCGCGCCAGGACGCCTCCGTCAGTAGAGCCGCGCCAGAGGCTTCATGGCCATAGGCGGTCTCTGCGCCAGCGGCCCTCGGCTGCAAGAGGGCCGCCGCAATCAGGAACGCTGACAGTGTCGTCCGAAACACATCGCTTCCCCACGAACGTCGATTCACGTCGATTCTAGCAGCAGAGGCGCCGATCGGCGAGTTCCAGGCGGCCACCGAGGTTGAACCGAACCGGCCTGTGTCGACCGACCGGGATCTACACCACCGGCCGCGTGTGCAGCGAGCCACGCCCGTCGTACAACGTGTCGCCGACCAGATCGTGGTTTCAGATTGATCCAGATCAAGGAAATGGCGCGCTTGCGTCGCTAGGATAAGACACGGATCCGGACAAGTACGGGAGGTGCGTCATTTCCGAACGACTGATCATCGACGGCAACGAGGCCGCAGCCCGAATCGCCTACCAGCTCAATGACGTCGTCGCGATCTATCCGATCACGCCCGCCTCGCCGATGGGAGAATGGGCTGACCAGTGGGCGAGCGATGGACGGGCGAACCTGTGGGGCAACGTGCCCCAGGTCGTCGAAATGCAGTCCGAAGGCGGCGCCGCCGGCGCCGTGCACGGTTCGCTGCAGGCCGGGGCGCTGACGACGACCTTTACGGCTTCGCAGGGTCTGCTGCTGATGCTGCCGAACATGTTCAAGATCGCGGGCGAGCTGACGTCGATGGTCATGCACGTCGCAACCCGTTCCGTGGCCACACATGCGCTGTCGATCTTCTGCGACCACTCCGACATCATGGCGGCGCGCGCAACCGGTTTCGCAATCCTGATGTCGAACAATGTCCAGGAAGTCATGGATATGGCGCTGATCGCCCAGGCTGCGACGCTGGCGGCACGCGTGCCATTCATTCACGCGTTCGATGGCTTTCGCACGTCTCACGAAATCAGTGACATCACGCCGCTATCCACCGACACGATCCGGGCCATGATCGACGACCGTCTTGTTCTGGCCCACCGGGAACGTGCGCTCAATCCGGACCGGCCGGTGCTGCGCGGCAGCGCGCAGAATCCAGACGTCTTCTTTCAGGCGCGCGAAGCCGTCAACCCGTTTTATCTCGCGACACCGGGCATCGTCCAGGAGACGATGGACGCCTTCGCCGCGCAAACCGGGCGACAGTACCATCTGTTCGAATATCTGGGTTCGCCGGAGGCGGAAGACGTCATTGTCGCGATGGGGTCAGCCTGTGATACCATCGCGGCAACGGTCGCGGCGCTCCAGACATCGGGCCATCGTGTCGGGCTGCTCAAGGTGCGCCTTTACCGGCCATTCGATGCAGAGGCGATGCTTGCTGCACTGCCAGCAACCGTACGTCGCATCGCGGTTCTCGATCGCACCAAGGAGCCAGGCGCCCCTGCCGAGCCGCTCTGTCTCGACGTCATGTCCGCATTTGCCCGCTGCACGGACGACCGGCCGCGCCCGATCATCTGCGGCGGACGCTACGGCCTCTCATCAAAGGAGTTCACGCCGGCGATGGTCGCGGCGATCTTCGATGAGCTGGGCACGGACTCGCCACGCCCGACCTTCACGGTGGGCATCCGCGACGACGTGACGCACCTGAGCCTGGACGTCCCTGCGACCGAGCCGGTTTCGAGCGAAGACGGCACCGTCGAGGCTGTCTTCTGGGGACTCGGATCGGACGGCACCGTCGGCGCAAACAAGAACAGCATCAAGATCATCGGGGAACGAACCGATCTGCACGTCCAGGGCTATTTCGTCTACGATTCCAAGAAGTCCGGCGCGGTCACGATTTCGCATCTGCGCTTCGGGAAGCAACCGATTCGACGGCCCTGGCTGATCGAGACCGCGGGATTCGTCGCCTGCCACCAGTTCTCTTTTCTGCGCCGTTTCGATGTGCTGGGGATGGCCGCCGACGGCGCGACGTTCCTGCTCAACTCGCCGCACGGGCCAGAGCACACCTGGACCCATCTGCCGCAACGCGTTCGCGACCAGATCCGTGCGAAACAGCTCCGGTGTTTCGTGATCGATGCATATCGAATCGCCCGCGAACACGGACTGCGCGGGCGCATCAATACGGTCATGCAGACCTGCTTTTTCAAACTGGCCGGCGTGTTGCCGGAGCAGGAGGCGCTCGACTGCATCCGGGCCGGCATCCGCAAGACCTATGGCAAGCGCGGCGAGGTCGTGGTCGAGCACAATCTCGCCGCTGTAGACATCGCTCTCGACAACCTGCACGCCCTGCAGATTCCGGACGTGGATGATGGCGAGGCGCCACCGCTCTGGCAACCCGATCTGTCGAACGCTCCGGTCTTCGTGCAGAACGTCACCTGGCCGATGATCGACCGTCGCGGCGACGAACTTCCGGTCAGCGCCCTGCCGCCGGATGGAACCTTTCCAACCGCGACCGCACGTTGGGAAAAGCGCAATATCGCCCTCGAGATTCCCGAATGGGAACCGGATCTGTGCATCCAGTGCGGCAAGTGCGTCCTGGTCTGCCCGCACGCCGTCATTCGCGCCAAGATCTGCGAACCGGACCAGGTCGCCGATGCGCCTGAGGGATTCCGCACCGCTCCCGCACGCTGGAAGGGCCTCAAGGAGCTCCGGTACACATTGCAGGTTTCGCCAGAAGACTGTACCGGCTGCCGCGCCTGCGTCGAAATTTGTCCTGTCAAGGACAAGCGCCAGGTCAAACGCAAGGCGCTGAACATGGTGCCGCTCGACCCGATCCGCGATCGCGAGCGCACGAACTGGTCGTTCTGGCTCGACCTGCCCGATCCGCAGCCGCCCGGTCTGAACCTGAATCTGGTCAAGGACGTACAACTGCTGCAACCACGGTTCGAGTTTTCCGGCGCCTGCGCCGGCTGCGGTGAGACCCCGTACCTGAAGCTGATGTCGCAACTGTTCGGTGATCGTGCGCTCGTCGCCAATGCCACCGGCTGTTCGTCGATCTACGGCGGGAACCTGCCGACCACGCCCTGGGCCGTCGACCGCGATGGCCGCGGACCGGCCTGGTCGAACTCACTGTTCGAAGACAATGCCGAATTCGGACTGGGCATGCGCATCGCGCTCGACGCGCAGGAGCGATACGCCCGCAGCCTGCTCGACGCGCTGTCGGCCGACGAGCGCATCGACAATCTGCGCCGTGAGCTGTTCAATGAAGCACTCCCGCCCGAAGAGCTCCACGACCCGGCGCGCCGCCGCCTCGTCATCGACCGGCTCCGCCAGGTTCTGGTCGGCATCAACGATCCTCGCGCCGCCGATCTGTTGATGATCGCCGACATACTCGTGCCGCGTTCGGTCTGGATCGTCGGCGGCGACGGCTGGGCGTATGACATCGGCTATGGGGGCCTGGACCACGTTCTCGCCTCCGGCGCGAACGTCAACATCCTGGTGCTCGACACCGAGGTCTACTCGAACACCGGCGGACAGGCCTCCAAGGCCACACCCCGCGCGGCGGTCGCCAAATTCGCCGCCGGCGGCAAGCGCCGACCAAAGAAGGATCTGGCGATGATGGCCATGTCGTACGGAAACGTATACGTCGCCCGCGTCGCCATGGGCGCCGACGACAGCCACACGTTGAAGGCGTTCCGCGAGGCCGCGGCGTGGCCCGGCCCATCACTGATTCTCGCGTACAGCCATTGCATCGCGCATGGTTACGATCTGACCTATGGCAACCAGCAGCAAAAACTGGCCGTCCAGTCGGGATACTGGCCACTGGTTCGCTTCGATCCTCGCCGCACCGACAGCGGCGAAGGCCCGCTCGTGATCGATTCGAAGCCGCCACAGATTCCGTTGCGCGAATATGTGTACAAAGAAACCCGCTACACAGCGCTTGTTCAGCGCGACCGCGCCACCGCCGAACGCCTGCTCGCAGAGGCGCAGGCCGACGTCAACGCGCAATGGGAGCATTATGTTCACCTTGCCGAATCACTGCGGCCCGACAGCGGCAACGCGGAGGAGGACCAGCATGCCTGACCTGTCGACCACCTGGCTTGGACTCGAGCTGCGCAACCCGATCGTCGCTTCGGCTTCGCCGTTGTCCGAAGATCTTGCTGACATCGAGCGGCTGGCCGCCGCTGGCGTCGGCGCAATCGTCATGCACTCGCTGTTCGAGGAACAGATCAACTACGAGGCGCACGACATCGATCATTTCCTGCAGCACGGTGGTGAAAGTTACGCCGAGGCACTGTCGTATTTCCCGGACATCAGCGACTACCAGGTCGGCCCCGACGACTATCTCGAACACATCGCCGAGGCGAAACGCCGTGTCGACGTCCCGATCATTGGCAGCCTCAACGGCGTATCGCCGGGCGGCTGGATCCGCTACGCGACGAAAATCGAACAGGCGGGCGCCGATGCGCTTGAGCTGAACATCTTTTTCGTGCCAACCGATCCCGAGATGGATGCAAACGCCGTCGAGCGCATCTATGTCGACCTCGTACACAGCATCCGCGAGGCCATTTCGATCCCGCTGTCGGTCAAGCTGTGCCATTTTTTCAGCGCGATACCGAATCTTGCCGCGCGTATATCGCGCGCCGGCGCGCAGGGTCTGACGCTGTTCAACCGGTTCTATGAACCCGATTTCGATCTCGACAGCCTCGAGGTTGTACCCACCCTGGCCCTGAGCAGTCCGCACGAATTGCGCCTGCGCCTGTGGTGGACGGCGATCCTGTACGGCCGCATCGACGCCGACATCGCGATTACCGGAGGCGTCCACAGCGCCCGTGATGTATTGAAGTCGATGATGGCCGGCGCGCGGGTCGCCATGACCGCGTCGGCCCTGCTGCGCCACGGCATCGACCACGTCACGGTGATGCTGCGTGAGCTGCGTGAATGGATGGAAGAATTCGAGTACGAATCGATCCGCCAGATGCAGGGCAGCATGAGCCACGGCGCCGTCCCGGAACCCGAAGCGTTCGAACGCGCCAACTACGTCCGCGTCCTGCGCACCCACTCGAACACCCTGCGGCATCGTTGAACGCTTCACGAACGGATCGCTGGCATATCCAGTATGTACCCATACCCGACCCATCGGCGGAACCAGCTCTGATCCCGGCCTGCGCGTTCCATAACCCTGATCAACGTGGGCAATGGCGCAGGGCCGACGGTGTGCTCGCCACCACTGAAATGAAGCGGGGCAACCATTGATAAGCATCGAATTTACGAGATTCTGACGAATCACCTCTCCCTGGGCCCTGCTTCCACTCTGCGTCTGGTGCTACGCCTGGCGGGAACTGTCGCCCGACGCACCGGAGCGACATGGGTAGAGAGCACGTCAGAATCGCGCCAGCAAACTTGCGGTCGGCCCGTTGCGGTTGACCGAAAACGTCGGGGTGATCGACCAGCGGACGGTTCGCTGCTTCCGCAAAGGCTTACCGTCCCTGAATCCGCGGATCCAGAACGGAACACTCCCGCCCAGCATTGCACCACCGCCGACCCCAAAGATCGCAGCTGCTCTGGTCGAGCGAGGTTTCGTTGAGGATTGGCAAACATACTCACCCTCGGAGTAGGAACAATCGCTGACTGTCTCTTTCTCGAGATAACGTCCCGATGCCACGGCCATCGCCGTCCCTGCGGCAAACAGGCCAAACGCACCGCCGAGGTTCGCGCGTTTGCGAAGCAACTCGGCGTCAATGCTGCTGTATTGACTGGCCGGAGCGGCGAATGCATCCCCCTTGTCAAGGCGGGCGCGAAACCATGCGCGCCGATACGCGGTATACCCCATCAAAAGCGAGAAGCCGCCGGCTCCGGCAAGGAAACCGCCGTAGGCGCCCGCCAGGGCGGCACCATATTCGTTCCTGGTCTCGTCCCTTCGATAACAGACGGGTAGCCGGGTTGTCGAGTCGGTCGACTCCGGGCAGTAGAACGTCACATGCTTGCGATTGATTACGGGAATGGCCGCGAGCAGCGCCGCCCCCCCCGCGAGCGCCCCGGTTCCGAAGGCGATCTGCCTTGTGCGCGCCTGCCGGGGCACCCACCGGGGGTCGGTGCGATTCCGCATACGTTGCGCGTGTGCGATCAGGAAGGCGCCCAGTCGATTGCCGCCGAACAGCGGCGCCCAACTGAACTCGGACAGGCCATAGTCCTCCTTGATGATGTTCCAGATCGCGACCGTATTCGAAGCCAAAAGCATCGTCGCCCCGACCAGCGTTTCACGAAAGATGCGCCGCCGCAGGCGCTTCGACGGCACCAACGGTAACCGGACACTCGTCTTGATTGCCACCGGAAACCAGAAAAGGCCAACGGTGACCGACCCCATCCCAATCCCGGCCAGCGGCGGCGCGACTTGTTCCGCCAACCACTCTTCGCGGGGGCAGTCGTCTTCACACGCATCATCCAATGCGGCGTAATGGCCCATCAGGGAGGCGGACAGAAACGCGAGGACCGACCCGCCGTATCGCAGCGCCCCGGAGATCAGCACCTTGTTCTGCGCGCGCCACGCTGCGTCTCGCCAGCCCTGCTCTGCCTCGGTAACCTTGCCCACGAATCGTGGTTCACGATCTTCAGCGCGGGCGTCTCCCACAACAGCAAACGCACCTGCAAACAACATCTGGGCGACGAGCGCAGCGGTAAGCGGAATGGTCACACGTTTGGACATGGAGGCCCCCACAGCACTGGTACGGGCTGCATTCTAGTGTCGATCGTTATGCACGTCAACCTGACCATTCGAAAAATCAACTCGCGTCAGCACCGCGACGCCGGGAACGGGCCGCGCTGGTATCCTGTATCGTTATTGACATCTGAATCGGTTTCACGGGAAAGGTTGGAGCCATGGGCAACGGACCACTTGCAGGCATTCGCGTCATCGAACTGGCCGGAATCGGCCCTGGGCCGTTTTGCGGCATGATGCTCGCCGATATGGGCGCCGACGTGATTCGCGTCGATCGCCCCGGCGGCAATCCTGCCGCGAGTCTGGGCCACGATGTGCTGTTCCGCAATCGGCGCACCCTGGCGCTGAACCTGAAACATCCCGAAGGTGCGGCCGTCGTTCGCAAACTGTGCCGCAGCGCCGACGCACTGTTCGAGGGTTATCGCCCCGGCGTCGCGGAGCGACTCGGTGTCGGCCCCGATGAGTGTATGGCCGAGAACCCGAAGCTGGTCTACGGCCGCATGACGGGCTGGGGCCAGGACGGTCCGCTGGCGCAGGCCGCGGGCCATGACATCAACTACATCTCGCTGTCCGGCGCGCTCCGCGCGATCGGGCGCAAGGGCGAGCGCCCCGTGCCGCC
>RFIY01000093.1 GCA_003695505.1 Candidatus Dadabacteria bacterium
CAGAATCGTCGCCGCGCCTGCGGCAATCAGCCAGCCAAGGCTGGTCACATCGACACCGTCAGGTGCATCTGGCCTGAGCGGCCACAGCAACAGGCCGCCCGCAGCAATCGCCAGTGGCTTCACGACGCCAGACGCCAGGGACTGAAATCGAATCCGACCTTCGGGCGTCAGCGGCAGCCAGAAGACCTGCAGCAACGGATCATAGACGGCATACCGCAACGCACTTTCGGCAAATTTGGCCGCGACGGAGACTGCCTGCGTCAATGCGACGGCCAGCGGCAACATCAGGCCGGTGGCCAGAAATGCGCCCGGCATCAGGGACAACGCCCGAAAACTGCCGAGCCAGCGACTGAGGCGGGGAAATATGACGACCTGAATGATGAAGGCGACCACGCCGACGACTGCATAGAAGGTGCCGAAAAAGACCGTCAACCCGCGCTCATCGAGCGACCGCCGTGCGATGACCTTGAACTGAAAGTCCACCCACGATGTCACCAGGTATGTGACCGCGACCACCCCCAGCAGTGTAAACGCGTAGGTACGCATCCGGCCGGCTTCGAGCCGCCGCTGGTTGGCGAGCAGGCGCCCCTGTCCTCGCCCGGTCGCCCCTCGCGCTGCCTGCGTCTTCGGAACTGCAAGATAGATCAACGCCGACGCGCCGCTGACGGCTGCCGTCGCGATGAGCATCACCGTGGCACCGCGACCGGCGATCACATGAGACAGCGCACCACATGCGATATTCCCGACGGCCTGGCCAGCGGCAATCCGACCGTAGGCCATCCGGGCGGTTCTCGGTTCGAACCGTTCGTTGACAACATTCCAGAACTGCCCGACCGACAGCGCCGCAAGGATCTCGACCCACAGATACAGGGCAGCCCAGGCCGCGTTACCAATGCGCGGTCCGACCCACGCGAACCCGAGGAATGTCAGTGCAAACAGAGCGTGAAGCTGGATTGCGGATGCGCGGGTCGTTCGTCCGCGGCGCAACCGCCCCCAGGCCAGCGCCGCAACGGCGACAATCAGGCCAACCGCGGCATAGAGCAGCGGCAGCCGTTCCACACCAGCCCGGCTGAGGTAAAGCGCATCACGAACCGTGCGCCCCAGCAGCAGCCCCAGCACCACGAGCGCAAACTGAACATGAAAAATAACGATTTGCCGCCGCAGCGACGACGCCGAGACCGGGGAGTCGCGATTCAATGCCTAATCCCAGAGCGCCGACAGCCGCTCGACCAACGCACGCATCGCCTTGCCACGATGGCTCAGACGGTTCTTCTGGTCGGCGCTCAGTTCGGCGGAAGCACACCCATGTTCGGGCACCCAGAACAACGGATCGTATCCGAATCCCCCGGTACCGCGCGGAGCCTCGAGGATGCGTCCGTGCCATTGCGCCTCGCAGATGACCGGCTCGGCGTCGCCACGCTCGAGGTATACGACCGAAGTATGATAATGAGCACCCCTCCGTTGCTCCGGGATCCCGGCAAGTTTCTCGAGCAGGAGTGCATTGTTGCGTGCATCGTCGCCCTCGACGCCGCCAAACCGGCTAGATCGGATGCCGGGAGCGCCATCGAGCGCATCGACACAGATACCGGAGTCCTCGGCGATCACGGGCAGCCGGGCCCAGACGGCATAGGCCCTGGCCTTGATCAACGCATTTTCTGTAAAGCTCGCCCCATCTTCGCTGACCTCCGGAGGTGGCCCGGCCGTCTCAGCGACGTCATCGACAGAGACGACGGCGACGCCCAGCGGTTCAAGCAAGCGCCGCATTTCCCGAATCTTGCCGGGGTTTCGCGTGGCCATCAGAATGCGCTCAGGGCGGTTCACGTCGTCGTCTCCACTATACTCAATGACCCAATTCGCAGGGCTCACCCGTCAGGGCGTCCGTTTGTCCCGGAATCTGTTGTGCCTGAATGCCAGTCCAGGCGTGCCCAGAAGTACCTGATTTGCCGAAAATCGTAGCAGGGCGCTCAATGTCCGGCAAATCGGCGATGCCGCCCGCAGCCCCCCCCTGTCATATCACGCTGCAGCATCGGCTTCGATTGCCGGCCGCGCTCATTGCAGGAATGTTGGCGGCGCGGCGGACGCGGTACCGGCCCCGGAGCGTCGTTGCAACCACGGTCGAATCGCATCCACCGATGCCGCGACGGATCGGGCCAACCGAGTCTGCCACTCGGGATCCGCAAGCAGGGTCGCCTCCTCGGCGTTCGACAGGAAGCCGAGTTCGACCAGAAAAGCCGGCATCGTCGTCCCCGCCAGCACAAAAAACGGCGCGCGGCGAACGCCCCGGTTCTCGGCCCCGATCGCGCGGATCAGCGTATTGTGGAATGGCGTTGCCAGTCGAATACTGGCATTTTCCTGCGCCTGTCGTGCGAGATCTTCGAGCAGCGCCTCGAGATTTCCGCTGCCAATGCGGTCGTGTTCAAAGGTATTCTCGAACTTTGCCAAGGCCAGCGCCCGCGGGTCGCTGGCCTTGCGGCTGAGCACATAGGTCTCGATGCCGCGTGCAGACTTGCGCGGCGCACTGTTGCAGTGCAGGGACAGGAACAGGTCGGCATTGGATCTGTTTGCGAGCTGAACCCGTTCGCTCAGCGTCGGGTAGGTGTCGTCATCGCGGGTGAGCTCGACCCGGTAGCCGCGTTCACGCAACAGCGCCGCAAGGCGCAGGCCAACGCGCAGCGTGATGTCTTTCTCGATCTGCCCGGCCGGGCCGTGCGCCCCGGAATCTTCTCCCCCATGACCAGGATCGACGACAACGAGCAATGCTGCCTCGGTCAACGCGGCGGGAGGTGTATCGAATCGCGCCGGGATCCGTGGCGTGGCCGCAATATCCATACCGACAGGATCGACGCGCAGCGCGAGCACGGTTCCGGCCAGTTTTTCCCAGACGGGCACGGCCATGAGTAACCGTCCATCGCGCCAGAACCACGGACGGGGCGTGTCCGACAGGTCGACGATACGCGACGCATCCCGAATCGCCACGGGCGTCCCCCACGTCCACAGATTCAGCCGTTGCCCGGGCAGACGGATGTCCACCATCCCGTCGCGGGCATTCAGGTAGGCCTCGCCACCGGCGCACCGCGCGACATCTGCGGTCGCCAGGTACACACCCCCTCCGGCGAGCGCAGCTTCCGAGATCTGACACGTGCGCCCATCGGTTGCTACAATAACCGGCGTGCGTTCCCTGGCCATGACGGAGACGACGTTTGAAGCTGTTCCCGCACCGACCGCAACGACGACCAGCAAGATTCTGGCGAACCTGGTTTGCATGCCTTTATTGTACGGCGGCCCTCATTTCCGCGACAGGATGCGCGGGGATGCTGGTCGGCGACGATCCGGCCGCACGCCGCGCCCTCGCGCAGGCGTGGTATGACGAAGCGCTGGAGCAGTTGCAACGCGGCGCCATCGATGATGGGCGCAGTCGACTGATCGATGCCGTCGAGCTGTCTCCGGACTTTGCTCCAGCACGCGATGCACTCGCTGTCCTGTTTCTGGCCGAAGGGCGCATCGACGAAGCGCTGACACAGCTCGAATGGGCCATCCACGCCGACCCGGAACAGTCGCTGTATCACTATCATCAGGCGCTGGCGCATATCGCAGCCGGAGAAACCGGCTTTGCGACACCGGCACTGAACCGTGCCCTCGAGCTGGCGCCGGACAGCATCGCCATCCGACGCACGCTGCTCGATGTCTACATGATCCTCGGCCGCTGGGATCGAGCGGAGCGTCTCCTCGTCGAGTTGCGCGATGCAGGCTCGACTGATCCAACGCTGCAATATGTCGATGGTGTCATCTCGTTTGCCAAGGAACGACTCGAGGATGCCGAGCGCCAGTTGCGAAACGCTGCACGCACGCTGAAGGATGACCCGGCACCCTACGCCGCCCTCGGCCTGCTCTATCAGATCACCGGCAAGTTCGATCTGGCTGAAAAGTCGTACAAACAGGCGCTGAAACTCGACAACCGGGACCCCTACATCTATCTGGTACTCGCCGACCTCTACCATCAGACCGGCAAGTTGAGTGCAGCAGACCGTTTCCTGAGACGAACGGCCGCCGCGACTCCGCTGGCGAGCCGCCTCCCCCAGCCCGAACTGGCAAGGGTCTATGCGCAGATCGCTGATGTCGCCTATCAGACAGGCAAATACAGAACCTCGCAGGTCTACCAGAAGCGCGCCATGCAGATGCTGCCCGCACTGCAGAAGACGACGATCACACCTGACGCAGCAGCCCACTTCGCATTGGGAACCGTCGCGTTCGAGCGCGAAGACGTCGACCGCGCAATAAACGAATTCAAAATCGCCGTCCGGGCCAATGCGGACTTCGCGCTCGCGTGGGCGAGACTGGCTGATGCCATGCTGCTCAAGGCGGGACTCAGCTCCCTCGATGCACGCAAGAAATTGCTGACGAACGCGCGCAAAGCCGCGCGCAAGGCCCAGGAAGCGGCCCCCAAACACGCCCTCGGATACTACGTCGAAGGGCGGGTGCTGATTGCTCTGGCGGATCTCGAGAAGGGAGCGCTCCGTTCGGGCACGCTGCGAGAAGCGGTCTTCCTGTTTCAGCAGGCGCGCAACGCCCAGGAAGCCCCAAAAGATATCGGCATCTACCAGGCCATGATTCTCAGCGATCTGGCCTCGCACGCCGAAGCTGCCAACGCCCTCAGTCAGGCCGAAGCCGAACTGGGCAAGAGCCGTCAGGTCGCGTTGCTGAAAGCCACGGCGCTGATCGAGGCAGGAAAATTCCCCGAGGCGCACAAGGCGATCGTCTCGGCCTGGAAAATCGCGCCCGACGAACCTGCTCTTGGGGAGCTGATGAGCCTCGTGCTGTTCAAGATGGGCGACATCGAGACGTCGCTGGCAGCCCTGAACTGGACACCAGAAAGCAAAACGCCACTACCTGGCATTGATTTCGAACCTCCGGAACCAGAATCCGAATCAGCCGACAAAAAAAGCGGCTCCTGAACACCGAAACGGGGGCTGCATCGGCCCAGCCCGCGGCCCCACGCCCTTTTCGTCGCCCGGGACCTGATCCGGGGTCACCCGGCCAGCCGAAGGGCGGTCGGAACCTAATTCCAACCAACACTCGCCGCGCAGCGGCACGAAAGCCGTCACCCGGCCCCCGGAGCCGAGCCCCGGGCGCCGGAACGCCCCCACAA
>RFIY01000014.1 GCA_003695505.1 Candidatus Dadabacteria bacterium
ATCCGCACCTGCCCGACGGCGCCGGCCAGAAACGCCTCGGTCAGGTCTCCGGCGATGCGGGCGACCAGCTCCGGCGACGGCGGCTCCGGCAGCGGAGCTACAGAACCCAGTGTTTGCCAGCCACGGCGCTTCGCCTGCTCAGTCGACTTGCGGCCGACGGTGTAAAAGACCACATCGTTCGGGGAGAGGCCTTCCTCTTCCAGATGTCTTAACGTCGTCCGAATAATGTTGGAATTGAATGCCCCGCAGAGACCGCGGTCCGAGGAGACGAGTACATACAGCCGCGGAGCCTGGCTGCTGCCGGGCTGCAACAGCGGATGCTGCAGTCCCTCGCCACGCGCGACAAGCGACGTCAACGTTTGACGCAATTCGTCTGCATAGGGACGAAACGCGCGCACGCGCTCTTCGGCGCGACGCAGCTTGGCGCCGCTGACGAGCTTCATCGCTCGCGTGATCTGCTGCGTGTTGCGGACCGTGCCGATCCGCTTCTTGATCGCACGCAGATTGGACATCAGGCACTCACCTCGAATCCTTCGGCAAACGTCCTGATCGCGTTGTCGAGACGTTCGCGGATGTCATCCGACAGATCTTTCTTTTCGGCAATGTCCTTGAGCAGATCCGGGTGACTGGCGTCGATGTATGCCAGCAATTCCTGCTCAAACCGTTGCACATCGGCGGTCGGCAACGGATCGAGGTAGCCATTCGTACCGGCATAGATCGACACGACCTGGCGTTCGACCGGCATCGGCTGATACTGAGCCTGCTTCAGCAGCTCGGTCAGGCGCTCGCCACGGTGCAGTTGCTGCTGGGTCACCTTGTCGAGGTCGCTACCGAACTGCGCGAAGGCCTTGAGCTCGCGGTACTGCGCCAATTCGAGGCGTAACGTACCGGCAACCTTCTTCATGGCCTTGATCTGCGCCGAACCACCAACCCGCGAGACCGAGATCCCGACGTTAATGGCCGGGCGGATCCCCGAGTAGAACAGGTCCGCCTCCAGGAAGATCTGACCGTCGGTAATCGAGATCACATTCGTCGGAATGTATGCCGACACGTCGCCAGCCTGCGTCTCGATGATCGGCAGCGCGGTCAGGCTGCCACCACCGTTGTCTTCGTGCAGCTTGGCCGCACGTTCGAGCAACCGGCTGTGGACATAGAACACGTCACCGGGATAGGCTTCACGACCCGGCGGGCGGCGGAGCAGCAAAGACAGCTCGCGGTAGGCGACCGCCTGCTTGGAGAGGTCATCGTAGATGATCAGCGCGTGCATGCCGTTGTCGCGGAAATATTCGCCCATCGCGCAACCCGTATAGGGCGCGAAGAACTGGAGCACGGCGCTTTCGGAGGCCGTCGCGCTGACGACCGTCGTGTATTCCATTGCGCCCGATTTTTCGAGCCGGTCGACGACCTGGGCGACCGTCGAGCGCTTCTGGCCGACCGCAACGTAAATGCAGTGTACGTCGGTGTTTTTCTGATTGATGATCGCGTCGACGGCAATCGCGGTCTTCCCGGTCTGGCGGTCACCAATGATCAGCTCACGCTGGCCGCGACCGATCGGAATCATCGCATCGACCGCCTTCAGGCCTGTCTGCATCGGCTCAGAAACCGGCTCGCGGACGATGATACCCGGGGCCTTCTTTTCGACGACGGCGTAGGTGTCGGTCTCGATCGGACCCTTGCCATCGATCGGCTGGCCGAGTGCGTTGACGACGCGGCCGAGCAACGCTTTACCGGTCGGGACCTGAAGAATCCGTCCGGTCCGGCGAACGGAGTCGCCTTCCTTGATGTGCTCGTAGTCGCCCATAATGGCGACGCCGACGTTGTCCTCTTCGAGGTTCAGGACCACACCAAAGGTTTCTCCGGGCAGTTCGACCATCTCTCCGGTAAACGCATTGTCAAGCCCGTAGACGCGACAAATACCGTCACCCTGCGAGAGAACGGTCCCCGTTTCCTCGGTCTGGACAACCTGTTCGAAGGATTCAATCTGTTCTTTGAGAATCCTGGTGATTTCTTCGGCGCGGAGCTTCATGCCTGGCTCACCCCTTTACGTATTTCGTCTCCGAGTCGGCGTAGCTGATGCTGCAGGCTGGCGTCCCATACGGTATGGCCAACCTGGACGCGAAATCCGCTCAGCAGCGATCGATCCGCACGCCACTCGATTCGGGCTTGTCGGTTGATGATAGTGCCGATCGCATCGGCAATCTTGTTGCGCAAATCTTCATCCAGATCGAAGGCCGTCAGGCCCTCGCCTCGAACCACGCCAGCGCGCCGGTCGAGCTCCTGCTCCAGCTCGACGACGATACGCCCGACGACGGGCAGTCGCTGCTTGAGCAGACAGACCCGCAACAGTCCGCGAATCAACGCAGAGGCGTCCTCCTGCGCGAGCACGGCATCGAGGAACGCAAGCTGCCGCTCGGGCGGCAACACCGGGTGCTGCAGCGCGACGGCACCATCTGCGCCTGATGCGAGCCATTCGGCCCACCCGCGCAGCTCATCCACGAGCGCGCCCAGGTCGGCGCCCGCATCGTCAGCGGCCGCGATCAGCGCTGCCGCATACCGTCGCGCAATGACTTCCTGGCTCATGCTTCGGCACCTTTCAGTCCCGCGAGACGCAGCTCGTCGTATTTCCGGTCGACACCGGAATCAACACGTTCTTCGAGTTTGGTTCGCGCCGCGGCAGTCAATTCCGCAGCGGCACGCTCGAGCAGCTCACGGCTGGCGGCACGCTCGGCGGCAATCGCCTGAAGCTCGGCGGCGCGGCGCGCTGCGTCCGCCTGCGCGCGGGCGTCGGTGATCAGCTTTTCTGCCTGCGCGCGACCGGCGCGCTCAAGACCCTCGATCAGCTCGTTGGCTTCCTTGTCGACATCTGCAAGGCGGCGCTCAGCATCTTCGAGTTCGGCCAGCAGCGCATCGCGCTCGGCTTCGACCTTGTGCAGCGTAGTCGTAATCCGGTCGTAGCGATTACGAACCGCTACGGAAACGGGCTTACGCATTTTCCAGACGATCAACCCGACAAACAGAATAAAGTTGATCACGGCGTAAACCAGCAGCGTCTTGCCGTGCGCTTCGCCGTGGGCCCCCTCGGACGCGTACAGTGGCGACGCCGCGGCGGCCAGCATAAACAGCGTCAGCAAGCGAACCATCACGCGGCCCCCTTCAGCAGTTGCGCGGTCGCCTGATCTGCCAGTGCGTCAATTTCGGCGCCGACCGCAGCCTCGGCCTGCTGCTTTTGTTGCGCGATTTCGGCCAGGGCCTTGTCGAGAGCCGCCCGGGCTTCATCCTGCGCCTGTTCGACGATAGCGGCAGCTTCACTCCGGGCCGCTTCCAGCACCTCGTCGCGCCGCTGCTGCCCGGTGGCGCGCGCCGCATCCAGCCTGGCGCGCCGGGTGGCTTCCGCATTTTCGATCTTTTCCCGCAACTCCGCAAAGCCCTCGGCCGCGCCTTCGGTGTCGGCAAAACGCTCGTCGAGCACCTGCAGGTATGGATCAAACAGCCACGCCCGGACCAGTCGGTAAACAATGATGAACCAGACCGCAAGTACGGCTGTCTGTGGCAGATTGGGGATCAACTGTTCCATCGTCGTATGCCGTTATCGCTTCGTCGAGCGTCCATCGTGTTCAAACCGGGTGGGACACCCGCCTGTTCCAATCCTGAGCTTCAGTCTGCGGCCGTGAATCCGAACACCGATGCCCCGCCGATTGCTGGTCGGTCGCATCAGAACGAGGTTGGATCCGGACCGGATGTTCGTTTGAAGGAACGTTTGCCGTCCTGCCACCGGAGCGACAGTGCGAGCATCCTTGCAGAGTGTATCTTTATATCATGAGAGGCGCGGATGCGCCATGGCTGCCTTTGAACAGATGCTGCGCAATCGCGAGTCAAATTGCCAACTGCTGGTCAGGCCTTTGACGCAACGGATGATTGAGGCGGAATCGCGGACACTGCGTCCTCATGAAACACCCTCGGTCAACCTCCGGTTGGCAAATCCAGTGGAACGTGCGTGACATCGAACGCTTCCGCCAACGCCTGCCCGAGGGCACGGACGCCGACGGTCTCGGTCTGATAATGGCCACCACACCAGATCCCCAGTCCCAGATCGCGCGCCAGGACACGATCATGGTGATCGACCTCGCCAGTCAGCAGGATCGAGGCACCGACCAGCGCAGCTTCGCGCACAAGCGAACCGCCGTTGCCGCTGACCACCGCCAGGCGGCCGGCCCGCACCGGCGGCACCGCCTCAACGATCTCGAAACCGAGTCGCGCAGCAGCAGCCTCTGGACCGTCCAGCGAAGTGTCGCCAATACGACCGACGGCGCAGCCTTCGAACGTCCCGAATGGCTCGATGCGATCCAGCCCGAGCCGATCCGCCAGGATCGCATTGTTGCCGTATAGCTCGTGACTGTCGAGCGGCAGATGGGCACTGTACAGGCCGCACGGCGCAGCCAGCAGCGCAGACAGCAGGCGGTAGCGTTCGCGCGTGACCGGCTGCACGCCCCCCCAGAACATCCCGTGATGCACGAGCAACATCTGGGCTCCCGCCTCACGGGCCGCCTCTGCCGAGTGCGCACAGGCATCGACCGCCGTCGCGACGACCGAGATCTGATCCGGAGGTTCGACCTGTACCCCATTGTGCGCACCGCCAAAATCGGGATGCCCCGGAATGTCGAGGACGTCGTTGAGCCAGGCGATGATGTCGGCAGCCGTTGCCATGCGAAGACTCCTTTGCAGTGGCCGGTCGGAAGCACGCGGGTACAATCATTGTATGCATTTCCTGGTCACAGGTGGGCGCAGCGATGTTGCGCGCGCAACCGTCGAAGGGCTGGTGGCGCGCGGGCACCGCGTCAGTTGGCTTGGCCCGAGCCTGATGTTGCCGGGCCGGCGCGGCATCATACAGATCCCACGGCACGATGCACCGTGGCGCGTGACCGATTTTCGCGGCCTCGACGGAATCCTCCATCTGGCGGGGCCCCACCCGAACCAGCACCTGAGCGACGCTGATCCGCGCGAGCAGGCGCGCTTTGTGCAGACCCTGTTTCGGCGCGCCGCGGATGCTGGCGTCCAGCGCGCCGTCGCGATCGGCGTCGTCTCGAACCCGCGCGTCCAGGATCATCCGTTCGTCCGAACCAAACAGGCGATGGAACAGGCGATTCGCGACAGCGGCATCCCCGCGACCATTTTCCGCGCGCCATGGCTGTATGGCTCCAATGATGATTTCCTGACGCGGCTGTGGAAGTGGATTCGCGGACGCAACGTGCTGCTGGTGCCGGGGCTGTCGCAGGCGCCGGTACAGCTCTGTAGCGAGACCCTGCTCGCCGATGCGATCGTGCAAGCCATCGAACGCCCGCCAGGACGCCTGCGCATCTACGAAGCGGCCACGGCGTCACCGATTTCGCTCGGTGAACTGATTACGCAGCTCGGGCTGATCGTGCGCGGCAAGGCGCCGGTGATCGTACCCGTCTCACGTCATGCTTTCTCGGTTCGCGGCCCGCTGCGCGTCGTCGGACTGATTCCGTTGCGAAGCCCGATGTGGACCTTGCTCGAAAGCGGCCTGACGTGCGCGACCGTGGCCTTCGAGCGCGACTTTGGGATTCGGGTACAACCGGCCCGGCGGGCGCTGATCGAGTTCGTGCGCAGTCTCGACAGCGGCACGCGGCAATCCGGGCGCCACATCAGTCGCGCTGCGGGTTAACCTGGCGCGAATCCGCAGGCCCGTTCTCGCAACGCAGCAACCGATGAACGCTCACCGAGAATACCGGTGGACTCGGGATGTACCGGATACTGGTGGGTTTCAGTTGGTCCAAAAACCGCCAGAAGACTGGGGCGTCCCCGCAGGCGCCGTCGCCTCAGATCCGCTCGATTTCGAAGTCGTCGCCGCCTTCTCCGCCTCCGCCGCCACCGCCTTCCTCTTCGGTGAAGTCGGACCAGCCGACGTCGCTGGTACCGCCGACACCGGAGACGCGGAGCTTGAAGTCGTCGGGGTTCGAGGATTGCCGCAGCGCTTCTTCGAACGAAATCAGTCCCTTCTTGAGCAGCATATAGAGCGACTGGTCGAACGTCTGCATGCCGTAGGTCGTATGCCCCTGCTCGATCGCCGTCGGAATCTCACGCGTCCGCTCGGAGTCGATGATCAGCTCACGGATCCGGTGCGTCACGCGCATGATTTCGAGCGCGGGCACGCGCCCCTTGCCATCGACCGTCGGGACGAGGCGCTGGCAGATCACACCCTTGAGGATCGCCGCCAGTTGCAACCGCACCTGCTTCTGTTGGTACGGCGGGAACACCGACACGATCCGGTTGATCGTCTCGGTCGTATCCATCGTGTGCAACGTACTCATGACGAGGTGGCCGGTCTCGGCTGCGGTCAGCGCCGTCTCGATCGTTTCGAAATCGCGCATTTCACCGACCAGAATCACATCCGGATCCTGGCGCAGCGCACTCTTGAGCGCGCCGGCAAACGACAGCGTATCGGTCCCGACCTCGCGCTGGTTGACGATCGAGCGTTTGTCGCGGATCAGGAATTCGACCGGATCCTCGACCGTCAGAATGTGGCGTGTCTTGCGGCTGTTGATGTAGTCGATCATCGCCGCGAGCGTCGTCGACTTACCGGAACCGGTCGTACCGGTGACCAGGATCAGACCGCGCTCCTCATCGGCGATCTGCTCCATAACCTTCGGCAGGTTCAGCGAATCGAAGTTCTGAATCGCGAACGGAATCACCCGGAACACGATCCCGATCGTGCCGCGTTGCTGGAAGACGTTGACGCGAAAACGGCCCAGCCCCGGCACACCGTAGGCCAGGTCGATTTCGTGGGTCCGTTTGAATTCTTCTTTCTGGGCCGGATTCATCAGCCCGAACCCGATCTGGGTCACCTCGTCCGGCGTCAGCCGCTTGCCGTTCTTGAGCGGCACGAGTGAGCCGCGCGTCCGAAACATCGGCGGCAGGCCCGCCTTGAGGTGGATGTCAGATGCGCCCCCCTTCAGCGCAATCTTCAGAATCGTATTGAGATCGAGCTGCTGTTGAGCCGGGGAATTCATCCAACCTCCTTCGTCGCGAACGTCATGCCGTCTCGGCGACCTCCGCCAGCGGTTCAGCCGGAATCAGCCCGGCGTGTTCGCGAATCTTTCGGTCCAGGTCCTGCAAGACTTCGGGGTGTTCTTCGAGCCAGACGACGACATTGTCGCGGCCCTGGCCCAGGCGCTCGCCGTTGTAGCTGTACCAGCTCCCCGACTTCTCGACGAGATCCATCTCGGCCGCCAGGTCGAGCACATCGCCGGCGTAGTTGACGCCTTTGCCATAGGTGATGTCGAACTCGCACTGCCGGAACGGCGGCGCGACCTTGTTTTTGACGACCTTGACACGGGTCCGGTTGCCGACGACCTCGTCGCCCTTCTTGATCGCGCCGATGCGCCGGATGTCGAGGCGGACGCTGCTGTAAAACTTGAGCGCATTCCCGCCGGTCGTCGTTTCGGGGCTGCCGAACATCACGCCGATCTTCATGCGGATCTGATTGATGAAGATGATCGTCGCACCGGTCTTGGACACGGCCGCTGTCAGCTTGCGGAGCGCCTGGCTCATCAGCCGCGCCTGCAGACCGACATGCGAGTCACCCATCTCGCCCTCGATTTCGGCGCGCGGCGTCAGCGCCGCGACCGAATCGATCACGACCAGGTCGATCACCTCACTACGCACGAGATGCTCGGTGATCTCGAGCGCTTCCTCGCCGGTGTTCGGCTGGCTGACGATCAGGTCTTCGGTATTGACGCCGAGCTTGCGGGCATAGGTCACATCCAGCGCGTGTTCGGCGTCGACAAAGGCGGCCACGCCCCCGTCGCGCTGCACCGAGGCGACCGCCTGCAATGCCAGCGTCGTCTTGCCGCTCGACTCGGGCCCATAGATTTCGATGACACGTCCGCGCGGGAAACCGCCGACGCCAAGCGCGATGTCGAGCGACAGGCTGCCCGTCGAAATCGTCGGAACGGCCTCGGCCTCGACGTCACCGAGACGCATGATCGCACCCTTGCCGAACTGTTTTTCGATCGCCGCGAGTGTCTGATCGATTGCCTTCTTCTTGCTTGCATCCATGGTCGCCATGCCCGTTCCTGCTCCTTCTTCTCCGGGTCCCGCTCGCGTGTTATTTTAGCAGGTTGAACGGACGTCGCCGCGCCATCGATTCACCGCTACTCCGCACGGCAAAGCACGAACCAGTTGGGCAGCCATTCGCCGGCGCGCGAGGCCCGCCCGATCGTCACATGCGTGCTGACACGTCGCATGTAATCGCGCGTCCCGTTGTAGATCCAGCGGCTCAGCCGCCTGTTGTTGGGAATATAACGCGGCCATTCGGGCACCTTGCCCTCGGGCTCCAGCGTGTAGTCGATCACGACACCCGCGTCATCCAGCTCCTCGGCCGTCGTCTCGCGGGCCACGAAATAGCCGGGGCCGGTCAGCACGCGCAGTTTCTGCTCGTTGTAGCCCCAGAGCAGATTGTCGGCGACCTCGGGCTGCGCGCGACAGAAGCGCTTCTGGAAACGGCTGAACAGTGGCAGCGAATTGCGTCCCCAGTGGATGACCTCGGTCAGCGGCGGCACGCCGTCGGGCACGAAATCGGTCAGCGACAGGCGCGGCGCATCTGCGGCCGCTTCCCAAAGCTGTTGCTGCATCTTTGCATTGATCGACACCGCGGCGTCGATGCGTGACTGCGGCGGCAACTGGTCGAGCCAGGCCGACAGGCCGTTCAGATCGCAGCGATCCTCTTGCAGAAAATCCTGTAGGGACATATGAGGGACTCCTTGAATATCGGGCGTTGTCTCATCATCCGTGCGCGACGGCGAACCGGCGCAGCGCACGGGCTTTCCCCCACAGGGTAGCAGCACGCCGCGCCGCGTGATCGCAACCGCTGAACCGCAGCAGAACAGCCGGTTGCGGTCGGCGCGCCAAAGCGGTAGAATTAAGCCCCGCCCGATATGAATGTCATTCAGGTGCGGGCGACCCAGGGAGGTGCCATGCCCGGAGTGGCCGCAACATCGCCGCCAGAAACGATCCCGGGCATGCCTGTACACACGACAACCCACTCCCACCCCCCGTAGCACCACCGCCGTGTCCACGACGCAGATCCGTTTTTCTGTTCACGTAACCACAGGGAGGTGCACACGTGTCCATACCATTCGAAGATTTTCTCAGCGAAAACGAAGACGAGTACGACCGCTGGCTTCACCAGGCGGAATCTCGTTTTGACGACGATCTGTACGAAGCGCGCATTGCCGACGCCCCGTTCGCGGATCCATGGCTGATCCCCGCCGAGGCCACGGTCGCCGATGCAGTAAAAATGATGCAGAAGGTACGCAACGGCTATCTGCTCGTCGGCGACCTGAGCGATCTGCAGGGTGTCCTGAGTGAGCGCGACATCCTGCACAAGGCATTGGCGAGCGGCCGCGCGCTCGACGACCTGCGCGTCCGCGACCTGATGACCGCCAATCCGGAAACGATCGGGCTGCAGGATCGCATCGTCACCGCAATCCGCAAGATGGCCGAGGGGCGTTTCCGTCGCCTGCCGATCATCGACGCGACCGGCACGGTCTGCGGCGTGCTGAGCGTGCGCAACGTACTGCGCTATCTCAGCGAATACTTCCAGGACGAGATCCTCAACGCGCCTCCGGAAGGCACGCGGATCCGCCCCGATCTGTATTCGGGGTAGGCGCCAGGTCGACCAGCTCGAAGGCCGCGCGTCGCGACGGTTCGGCGCAGCCGCGCCCGCCCTGGTCGGGCAGAGCCCGGCGCTGGGTCAACCGCCAGCGCAAATGCGCCAGTCCGGCCCCGAGCGCCAGTCCCGTCCCGGCACCGGCCCCGGTTCCCACCACGACCAGCAACGCACCGACAGCGTTCCGGGTCAGCGCCTTGTCGACACAGGCTTCGTCATCAACGGGGCAATCCCGTCTGGCACGCATCCTGTCCGAATAAATCCAGACCGCCGGCACGAAGGCGGCCAGTCCGCCGACGATCGCGCCGATCCGTGTACCTCGCTTCAGTACATCCTCGCGACCGGGCGTAGATCGCGCGTGCGTACCCGCCGGCACGCGGGACCGCAATGCCGCGGGCGCCCATTCGCCAAACCCGACGTCCACCGTATACGCAGCGCC
>RFIY01000094.1 GCA_003695505.1 Candidatus Dadabacteria bacterium
CGCGGACAGATTCCTGGATGCCGGAGGTCGTCCGCAGCGTGATCTCGGAACCCGCACTGCGCACCAGGTATTCGATCTGCGCCAGATCCGGTGCATCGGCGCCCAGCGGTGCAAGCGACGTGCGTGCAACGTCATTGATGATCGGTGCTGTGACGCCGTCCCAGGCGAGCGCGGCGCATTCGGCCCAGCGTAGCCGCTTGATCGTCGTCTGTGTCTGATACCGCCGCAGCCAGGCGATGTGCTCGAACAGGTCGATGGCGGGCGGAAGCGGCTGGACATACAACGCCAATGCATCAGGCAGCGGGTGGCGGTCGATCCAGATGATATCCGCCTGCGCGGCGAGGTCGGCGACCACCTGGTTCGGTACGTCTGGATGATCGAGGACAAGGATGGCCGAGCTGGTCTCGCGGGCCGCCGTCACGAACGACGCCGTATCGGTCGTGATGCGCAGCTCGATGTCCGCGCGTCGTTGCTCGAACCGGTCTGGCGCGTCGGTCAGGACGGGTATGACGAGCGCGTCCATCAGGCAATCTCCAGCGCAATTTCGCGCAGCCGACGAATGCGATCGCGCAGTTCCGCCGCTTCCTCGAAGCGCAGATCCGCGGCGGCGGCCCGCATCTGTTGTTCGAGGTTGCCGATGTCGGCGAGCAGCTCCTCGGGGCTGCCGTATTGTTCAACGGTCTCGGCAGCCTCTTCCAGCTCCTGCTCCGAGCCGAGCAGGCCGAGGCCAATCTCGCGTTTCACGGTTTTCGGCGTGATGCCGTGCTCGCGGTTGTAGGCCTCCTGGTGCGTACGGCGGCGCTCGGCCTCGGCGATCGCGGCGCGGATGCTGTCGGTTTCGCGGTCGGCGTACAGGATCACCCGGCCGTGCGCGTTGCGCGCCGCGCGGCCCATGACCTGAATCAGGCTGCGCGTGCTGCGCAAGAAACCCTCGCGGTCGGCATCGAGCACGGCGACCAGGCCGACCTCCGGCAGATCGAGTCCCTCGCGCAGCAGATTGATACCGACCAGCACATCGAAAACGCCTCTGCGCAGATCGCGCAGCACTTCGACGCGCTCGATCGTGTCGATGTCGGAATGCAGATACTTGACACGCATGCCCTGTTCGTTGAGGAATGTCGTCAGGTCCTCGGCCATCCGCTTGGTCAGTGTCGTGACGAGCGTGCGGTCGCCCCGCGCCGTCGTCTGGCGAATCTGTCCGACCAGGTCATCGACCTGTGTCGCGGCGGGACGGATTTCGATTTCGGGGTCGAGCAGGCCGGTCGGGCGCGCGATCTGCTCGACGACGTGTCCGCCGGCCCGTTCCAGCTCCTCGTCGCCGGGCGTCGCAGAGACATAGATGATCTGACCGATGCGTTCGTCGAACTCTTCCCAGGTCAGTGGGCGGTTGTCGAGCGCCGACGGCAACCGAAAGCCGTGCTCGACCAGCGTTTCCTTGCGGCTGCGGTCCCCGCGGAACATGCCGCGCACCTGCGGTACGGCGATGTGCGATTCGTCGATGATCGTCAGCGCATCGTCGGGGAAATAGTCGAGCAGCGTCGGCGGTGGTTCGCCGGGCGCGCGGCCCGTCAGGTGGCGAGAATAGTTCTCGATGCCGTTGCACCAGCCCATTTCTTCGAGCATCTCGATGTCGTAGAGCGTGCGTTGCTCGAGTCGTTGCGCCTCGACCAGCTTGTTCAGCGACTTCAGTTCCTGCAACCGCTGCTGCAGCTCTTCCTGAATCGCCACGATGGCGCGGCGCATGTTATCCCGTTCCGAAACCCAGTGGCTGGCCGGATAGACAGCGTAACGGTCCAGCGTCTCGAGCGTGCGGCCGGTCAGCGGATCGAACAGTGCCAGCGATTCGACTTCGTCACCGAAGAACTCGATGCGCAGCGCGCGCTCCTCCTCATGGACCGGAAAGACCTCGACGCGGTCGCCGCGGACCCGGAACGTGCCGCGGTGGAAATCGACGTCGTTGCGGGCGTACTGAATTTCGACGAGCTTGCGCAGCGCGGCGTCGCGTTCGAGCTGTTGGCCCGCCGTCAGCGTCAGCAACATGCCGTAGTACGCTTCGGGACTGCCGATGCCGTAGATGCAGGACACGCTGGCGACGATGATCGTGTCGGTCCGTTCGAGCAGCGCGCGTGTCGCCGCGTGGCGCAGTTTGTCGATCTCCTCATTGATCGACGAGTCCTTTTCGATATATGTATCCGTGGCCGGCAGGTAGGCCTCTGGCTGGTAGTAGTCGTAGTAGCTGACGAAATACTCGACCGCGTTGTGTGGGAAAAACGCCTTGTATTCCTGATAAAGCTGCGCGGCCAACGTCTTGTTCGGTGCGAGTACGAGCGCCGGGCGCTGCACCTCGGCAATCACGTTGGCTATGGTGAACGTCTTGCCGGAGCCGGTCACACCAAGCAGAATCTGCTCACGTACGCCGTCATTGAGGCTGCGGGTCAGCGCCTCGATCGCGCGCGGCTGGTCGCCGGCCGGCGCGAACTCCGAAACCAGTTCGAAGCGACGTCGCTCGCGGCCCTGAACACTCATGCGTTGTGGAGTTCGGCCCAGAATGCCCGCAGGTCTTCGTCGGTTTGATCGGCGAGTGCGCGCAGTTCGTCGGCGACCGCGTTGTCGACATGTTCGGGCAACGCATCCGCCAGCGCCTCGGTGGCGGCGGCGCGACGACCCAGTCGCTCGAACAGTGCCGCGGCATCCGGCCGCAGTGCATCCGGATCAACGTTGGCGAGGTCGAGCCCGTCAGCAAAGCCATAGAGCGCGTCGGCCAGTGCGAGCGCAAACGGTCGGCCCGGTTGCGGCGACGAGACCGCCGTCAGCAGCGGCGCGCTGCGCGCGAGGGCGTCCGCCGTGGCGTCGACCAGCGCGGCGGCAAGCTCGATGGCCTGCAAACCCTGATTCGCCGATGTCAGCTTCAGTGGGGCATCCGTATAGAATCCAAGAAGGTCGGCCGGCTCGATCGCATTCTTTGCGCACAGCGCGCCCGTCGTCGTCGCGATCAGTCGCCACGGATGCAGCGATGTCGGTACATACGGCGCAAGCAGTTGTGTCAGTGCGACGGCTGGGTGAGAGGTTGCGTTTGCAGGTTTCATCGGGGCAAAAATATTCATTCGAAGCGTTGAGGCCAGCTTCTCCATTCTCGCATGAGCGTCCACCGTTCTGGTAGTCTTCCGGTCTCCGATCGCGTCCCGGCGTTGGGATACGGTAGACTGCAATACAGGCCTCCGGTCGCGACGCGGGTCGCAAAGCCGCAGGCCTCTTGCGTCAATCGTTACCAAATACCCGGAGACAGGAAAGACGGATCGTGATCAAGAACGTTGACCACATCGGTATCGTGGTTCGCAGCATTGCCGACGTGCTGCCGGTCTACCAGACCATGTTCGAACTGGAATACCTTGGCGAAGAAGTCGTGCCTGATGGTACGGTCAAGGCGGCCTTCCTGAAAGCACCGGACGGCCCGACGAAGCTGGAACTGATCGAGCCGATCGACAATCCGGGCGTCGAGCGCTTCATCGAGAAACGCGGTGGCGGTCTGCATCACATCTGCTTTCTGACCGACGATATTGACCGTGAGCTGGCCGAACTCGCTGACAAGGGTGCGCAACTGATCGACAAACAGGCTCGTCCGGGTGCGCTGGGCAAACGGGTGGCGTTCCTGCACCCGAAGACCACGCAGGGTGTCCTTGTCGAACTGGCCGAGAAGCCGAAGTGAACCCGCGCAACATCTTTGCATTGCTGCTTGCGGCGGCGCTGTGGCCTGCAATGGCTGGCGCCGCCAGTCTGTTCGCCGACGACATTGCCGTTGGCGTCGACGGAGAGTGGCGTAACTGGTTCGAGTACGCCGTCGAACCCGACGGAGATCCGGTCGAGCGGCCCGAGACCGTCAATGTTGCGCAAAGCCGACTGCGCCTTGCACCGGAGCTGCTGGTCAACGAGTTTGTTCGGATCGAAACGCAGATTGATGCGATCGCATCCTGGGGGCAGGGCACCGGACCTTTCGACGTTGCGGCCGAAGGCGCTGACGCGACGTTGAGGATCGGCCGTGCGGCGCTGCACTGGCAGACGCCGATCGGCGCGATTTCCGTTGGGCGCGTCGGCTGGCACTGGGGGCTTGGCCTGTTCGACCACGACGGCCGCACGGATCTGGATCGTCCGGGGTTGCAACACGGGACGGGTGCCGCGGACATGTTGTTGCTTCGCGCCGCGCCACTGGGCGTCGATGAGCCAATGACGGTCTCGGTATTTGTGCGTCAGTGGTACTTTGGCGACCGCGGTCTGGGTTACGTCAGCGACGGCTGGAGCTACGGCGCGGCCGTCGAATATGAGGGAGACACGCGGGGCGGTCTGCAATTACGCGCCGATCGGCAACGTGATGCCGGGCTGCGGCAGCTCTGGGCCGACGGGTACGGCATTGTGCCGATGGGCTCGCTGGCATTGCGGGCGGAAGCGGCTGTTCGCTTCGGCAAGGCCGATGAGGTTCCGCGGATCGACGCAACGGGGCTGTCGCTGTCCGAGCAGCCCGCCCAGTGGTTCGGCGGCGCGGCGATCGCGCGACTTTCGCTCGAGCAGGTGCGCGCGGGCAAGGTCAGCTTTCGGCCCACCGCGCTCGAGGGCGGTGCGATCTCTGGAGGAGCCTTCAATGACGTCCTGACGCGAAAATCCTGGGGTTGGGTGTCCTTGAATCCGGATTATCGCATTGGCTTGTTGCTGTTCGAGCAACTCTGGCGCGCACGGCAGGCGGCGTTGGCCGATGCGTTGCTCGACCGCGCGGTCGTGCGTCTTGGGACGGGGCGAGAAACGCTTGCGCAGACGCTGGACGGGCGCATCGGGGAGGGGCCCGGGAACGCCTGGTACCTTGCGCCGACGTTCGGAATCGAGACTGACGATCAGTTGCGGTTTCGTCTGGGTGCCGTCTGGGCAAGGGCGTTCTGGCCGGTGCCGACCCTGGAACTCCTCGATGATCGCGGCACGGCGCAACCACTCGACGATATCTATGGCTCCGGCCGCAATTACGGTGCCGAGATCAACCTGCATCTGAGCTATCCGCTCTGGGGTGGCGTCGTCGGTGTGATCGAGAGTGCAGTCGCGTTTCCCGGAAACATTTTTACCAACAGTGCCGGACGGCGTGGTGATACGGCTTTCAGCCTGATGCCACGTTTGACAGTGTCGTTTTGAATGGTCTAAGATAGCGCCATCGGACTGTCCCAATGTCCGGCTATATTGCCAACCGTACGCCAGAGGTTTCGGGCTTCCCTATGCAGAGAACACGCCGTATCGCCCAGTCACGTCTGAACTCGGAACTCATCCTTCCGGCCATTGCCGCCGGAATCCTGAGCGCGGGGCTGTCCGGGGCGGCCTTTGCGCAGGAAGAACCGACGGAGGCCGCGCCGGCGGCTGAGGCGGCAGCCGCTGCATCTGAACCGGCAACGGCGGCAACCTCCAGCACCGAGTCGAGTGACAGCGACCTCTACTTTTTTGGCGATGACAGCGACCTCAGCGCCATTGATGCGCTGCTCGAAGAACCGACATGGGACGGCCCGCGATTCGGCATCGATGGGTATTACCGCGCCCGCTGGAATGTCATCGGGAATCCGGGCGCCGAGTCCGACCGTGTGCAGGTTGGCCCCGATCGCCTTGATTTCATCCAGCACCGCCTGCGTTTGCAGCCACGCATTGAACTGAACGACAAGACCCGCATCGTCGCCGACGCGATCGTCGGCGAGGGTGTACGTCGCTGCGATCCGTCAAATGCGATCCAGCCCTACCATCCGGGACCATGTAATGGATTCTGGGGTGCAAACGGGCTGACGGTGCTCGACAAACAGGCGGTGGACACCTTTTTCAATTTCAAGGTCGTCAGCTTTTGGGGCGAGGTCACCACCCCCGTCGGGGTCGTGCGTGTCGGCCGTCAGCCATCGCACTGGGGCCTGGGGATTTTTTCGAATGATGGTCTGCATGACCAGGATTTCGGAGACAACCACTTTGGCGACAACTACGATCGCTTCGTCTTCGCGACGAAACCGATGGGCGAAGACAGTGACCTGATCACCGCGCTGATTTACGATCGTATGTCGGCAGGAACGCCACAGCTCGGCATTCCAGGAATGGCGCAGATCCAGGATCCGTCGAAGACGATTCACGAAGGCATCCTGGTGCTGCTGTACAAGACCGCGCCGCTCGATCTGGGTGTGTATCAGGTATTGCGGACGCAAAACAATCCATTCTCGCGTATCATCGCAACCGACGTGTACGGACGGCTCGATATCGGGCTGTTGTATGGCGCGTTCGAAAGTGTCTGGGTCTATGGCAAGTCGCGCTCGCTGCCGTTCCTCGACCAGGAAGACCTGTCGTATCGCCTCGGTGACAAGGTCAAGGTCGGGCAGTGGGGCTGGGCCTTCGAGGGCGGCCTGCGGTTCGACTGGTACGACTTCAAGCTGAAGATGGGGAACGCCCAGGGCGATCAGAACCTGACCAACGACCGCCCGCGCCCGAAAGTCAAGTCGATTACGTTGCATCCCGACTACAATATCGGCCTCGTGATGTTCGACTATGCGTACGCCAACCTGGTCGAGCGGCGCATTGCGCAGAACTTCGACCGCCTCGGCGTCCTCGTCGACGATGGTGTCCTGACGCAGGCCCAGGTTGACGAACTGCAGATCGCGGCCGATCTGGCGCGTACGAACGGCGGCGTATCCAATGCCTTCTATGTCAATCCGATCGCGGTCCTGAATCCGACCGAGGATCTGACGGTCAAGGCCGGCCTTCTCTGGGCCCGTTCCAACGCCGGGATCGCGGTGCTGGGTGAGGGCGCGAATGCTGTCTACCATCACAACCTGGGCTGGGAATTCGACGGCGGATTCGAGTACCGGTTCCGGCAGCGGTTCGCCGTCGGCGCCGAGGGTGGCCTGTTGTTGCCTGGAGACGCGTTCGATCAGCCCGAGACGCGTCTCGATGTCGAGTCGGGGTTGAACGTTCCTGTTGCCGGCACGCTGTACAGCGCCGATCCGGTCTGGCTGAGTCAGTTGCGCTTCACGTTCTACATTCAGCCCTGAGTCAGGTGCAGAACGGGATCGATACCTGAGGGCTCGTTTTCGGCCGTTGCGGCTGATAGAATACAGCTCGGAATCTGGCTTTCTGACCGGGCGGCGTGACCGTGTCGAACAATGACATCCTGATCCGGCTTTCGCCGCAACAACTGCGGGGCTTCGACGCTTCCTCCGAACAGCTTGCACTCGTTCAGGCGACCGGTGACGCAATTGTACTGCGGCGTGTCGCCGGTCAGGGGCGTTCACATGACCAGATTCGTGCCATCGGCACGACGGCGACGATTCCCGCAGCGGATCTGTTCCATGTCCTTAACCTGAATCACCTGACCGGCACGGTCGTACTCGCGGATGACGCGGCGAGCAAAACGGTTTTCTTGCGGAACGGCGAAATCATTTTCGCACAGAGTACACTGGCAGATGACAGGCTCGGCGAGAGCCTGATCCGGGCAGGGCTATTGACCCAGCAGCAGCTCGACGACGCGGCGCGGTCCATTTCCGCCGACCGCAAGCTTGGGCAGATCCTGGTGGAGCAAGGGTGGATTACGCCGCAGCAGTTGTTTCAGGGGGTACGTCGGCAGGTCCGGGAGATCGTCTGGTCGCTGATCGACTGGAACGCCCGATTCGTCGTTTATGAGGGTTTTCGCGACCCATCCGCGGTTCTGGCGCTGAATCTGTCGACGTGGCATCTGCTGATCGACGGTATTCGCCGGAGCGCCGCGTGGGCGCATATCCCCCCTGAAGTGCCGGACAAGGAGATCATCGTGCAGATCGCGGAGGATCCCGGCAACATGGCACTTACCCAGGAAGAACGGCGCGTGCTGGCACTGGCCGCTCCCGGTATTACGCTGGCGGAGCTGACCGCACAGGCGGGTCTCGGACGGCTCGAGACGGTGAAGGTCGTGCATCATCTGTTGCGACGGGGCATCGTCATTACAGGAGTGAGCGGACAGAAACCGGCCGGACAGCGCGATCCGGCGACGGAGCTCGCGCAGATCGTGGCGGCGTTCGGCGATGTCTTGCGTCTCGTGGATCGCCTCGTGCGCGCCAGCCATCCGGACGTCGATGTCTTCGGGCGGGTGAATCAGTTCATCGACGACATGCCGAAAGAGATGGCAGCCGTATTCGGTGCGCAGCGATTTGGCCCGGATGGCTCGCTCGATGCAGGTTTGATCGCGGAACACCTGGCGGCCGCATCCGCGGGTCGCGTGCAGCTCGTTTCCGCATTCAATGAAGTACTCTATTTTATGCTGTTCGAGATCAAGCATCTGTTGTCCGAGTCCGAAACCGATCAGGTGCTCGCGGCAATCGACAAGATGAAACTGTTCTGAATCGATGGCTGACGCTACTGCAGTTGGAGCGCCTCTGCGATGAGCAACGCACCCCGCATTGAAATCGAAGCCGGCGGCGTGCTCCGTCTGCCACCGGGTCTGCTGCGCGCCATGCGCGCGCCGCTCGGTACCGCATTTACGCCGCTGGCGGCGGGACAGAATGCATTGATTCTTTTCCGGGACGATGAACAGCAGCCCGTACACATCAACCCTCAGGACTGCGCATTGCTCGGGCGAATCGGCGCATTCGGTATCGCGGACCTGTTCAGCACGATCAATATGAGTCAGAAATCCGGTGTGCTGATGTTTGAATCCGGCACCGTCGTCAAGCGGGTCTTCTTTGAGTCGGGCGAGATCGTGTTCGCCGAGTCGAGTGATCCGCAGCATCGCCTGGGCGAGTTTCTGGTACGTCGCGGCAAGCTCAGCCGCGAACAGGTCGATACGCTGTTGCGCCAGAAGACGCCAGGGGTGCGACTCGGCGCGCGGCTCGTTCAGGAAGGCTTTCTCAGCGCCCGCGATCTCTATGACAATGTGCGCGCGCAGATCGAGGAGATCATTTATAGCATTTTCCCGATGAGCGAGGGCTGGTTCTGGTTTTTCGAAGGTGATTTTCTCGACGAGGATCTGTCGCAGTTTCGCCTCAACACGCAGAACATCCTGATGGAGGGGTACCGCAGGCTGGATGAGTGGAGTCTGATGCGCGAAAAGATTCCACATCAGGATGTCATCATCGTTGTTCGGGAGGGTGCGACGCCCGATCGCTTCGACTCGCCGCAGGCAGAGAAACTGTTCGGACTCATCGACGGCAAGCGCTCGTTGAAGGTGCTCATGCAGAGATCCGGACTCGGGGAATTCGAGGTCACCCGGGCCGTATACGACCTGATGCGCAAGGGCCTGATTGACACCGTGGATCCGAAGGCCGTCCAGTCGGAGCGCGGCAAGACGGTCGAGGGGCTGATCGAGGCATATGACCGTCTGTTCCAGGTCATCGCGCAGGCGCTCGTCCGCGCCGGCCAGGGGGCCCTGATTGAGCCGCAGGCTTTCCAGGATCTCGTCGTCGGACTGGATGAGCGCGCTCGTGCCCTGCTTGACGGCGTGGCGTTTGACGCGGAGCGGGGACTGAGCGGATCGATTCCGACGATTGTCGCAAATCTGGAACGTCTCCAGAAAGGGCAGAAGAGCGCCCTGGGCCAGATCGCGGGACTTGGAGACATGTTCCGACGGAAACAGGTTCAGAGCACGCTCGATGAGCTGCTCAATTATCTGTTGTTTACGTTGAAGAACGCGCTGCCGCCAGAGCAGGCCGACGCATTCATTACGCGAATTCGCACCGCACATCGGAAGCTGCGCGATGCGCGTTGATGCCGCCGGGCGCGTGATCCTTGCGCTGGATACCGATGACGCCGCGCAGGTGGATGCCTGGCTTGCGCAGTGGCCGGAGCTTCGCTGGGTCAAGGTAGGCCTGCAACTGTTCGTTCGCCAGGGGCCACAACTGGTGCGTGATTTGCGCGAGCGCGGCCTGCGGGTCTTTCTCGATTTGAAACTTCATGATATTCCCAACACCGTGGCCCACGCGGTTGCCGCCGCCGCCGATACCGGCGCGGATCTGTTGACGGTCCATGCGCTCGGTGGACGCGCGATGCTGGAGGCTGCAGCAGATGCGAGGGATCGATCGGGCGGTGACCTGCGTCTGTTGGCGGTCACCGTATTGACGGCGCACGATGACGCGGCCTGGGCAGAACTGGGCATGGGCGACTCCATCGACCGATCCGTCGAGCGCCTGGCTGAACTGGCGCGGTTCTCGGGCATCGATGGGCTCGTTTGCAGCCCGCTCGAAGTCGCGCGGCTCAGGCAGCAGCACCCAGACGCCCTGCTGGTCACGCCAGGTGTCCGTCTGCAGGGGCAGGCAGCCGGCGATCAGCGGCGGGTCGCGACGCCCGGAGGAACGCTTGCCGCAGGCGCGGATCTGCTGGTTGTCGGTCGCGCGCTGACGGCCGCAGAAAACCCTGCGCAAGCGTGGCGCGATCTCGTCGCCGATATCGACGGATCTTGAATCACAAGTCCTCAGACCGGAAGTCGCGGTCGCTGACGGTTGGTGGCCGACACGTCTGCGAAGCCGCGGCCGCAGCCGGACGACTGCAGCGGCTGTTCGTATCCGACAGCGAACCAGCATGGGCGCGCCGCCTGGATGTCCCCGTTGAAACGGTATCGGCGGGGGAGCTGCGTCGACGTTTCGGTAGTGAAGCATCTCGTGGCGCCGTTGGTGAGGTGGTTGCACCGGAACCGATTGCCGCGGATGAAGTCCTGGCACGCGCTGCAGACCTCGAACGGCCGGTGGTCGTCCTCGAAGATGTTCAGGATCCGCAAAATCTCGGATCGGTCTTTCGTGCCGCCGCGGCATTCGGGGCTGCGGGCATCATCCGCACGCGCCACCGCAGCGCGCCGTTATCTGCGACCGTCTTGCGTGCCTCAGTGGGGACGGCCTTTCGCGTACCGTGGGCAGAGGTCGGCGGGTTGCCGAACTGGCTGCTGAAGGTGGAGATCCCGGCCGTGGGTTTCGTCGTGAATGGCGGTACGCACCCGGCAGGATTGAACCTGCCACAACCTCTGCTTCTCTGCTTTGGCAGCGAGGGGCGCGGACTACGCCGGCTGACAGTGAAACGATGCAGTGACCGCGCAACCCTGCCCATGGAGTCGGCCGAGAGCCTCAATGTCGCGCAGGCCGTCACAGCGGTACTGTACGAATTTCAGCGTCAGCGTTTGTATCCCTGAAACAGCGGTTGCGCTCGCTGCACATTGCTGGACAAACGGCCATTCGGTACAATAGTGGACTTGTACGCGTTGAAAAACCGCAACAGATGCGGTTACGCCGTTCGAAAGATTCTGGCGGGGAGTGCCCCACGCCAAGCACGATCAAGGAGGTTCTGATGCGTGCATTGTTCCGAGTTCTGTTTGCACTACCGCTGGCGGGCGCCGTCGTCGCGTGTGGCGGCGAGAGTAACCCCGTCAAAGATATTGCGGCCGAAGTGCCGGCTGCGGTCGACGATTGTGCCGCGCTGGAAACCGATGCAGGCGTGCCGGTCTGTCTCGCCGACGCCGATTGTGCCGGAGACGACTTCAGTTGCATTGGCGTCAGCGATATTGTCACCGTCGCGAAAGCAAACCCGCACGCGACGCATCCCGCCACGCTCTCACTGGCGTTCAAACAACTGCAACTGAACAAATCCGACAAGGCCAAATCGACG
>RFIY01000095.1 GCA_003695505.1 Candidatus Dadabacteria bacterium
AAGAGCAGCGCAAGGTAGTCACGCGCGACTTCAATGCGGAATGCTTCGGAGCTCGCACGGCGCGCCGTCGTCGTGTGTCGGTAAATTGCAAATACCGTATGAGCCGCTACGCCGACCAGAATCAGGGGTGCATATTGTTTCGGAAAGCTGAACCATCCGCTCCACCAGCGCTGCGAAAGCAGTAGCGCGGTCGCGGATAGCGCAAGCAGAATGGCCGTTGCGGCCAGTGAATTGCTGAGGAACTGGTTGAAGTCGGGTCGGTCGTCAAAGTAGTAACGGGAGATGGCACCGTACATGTTTCCGGTGAGAATTACGGCGCCAATCTGCGCATATGTGAGAACGACCTGATAGGTCCCGTAGTCATCGGGCGCCATCAGACGCGTCAGAACGGGAATAGCGACCAGACCCGCGGCCTTCCCCAGCAGCGCGGTAAAGGCATAAACGGCACCGTGTCGAACGAAGGAAGGCGCTGCCGTTGCTGGGTCACTCACGAACCACTCACCTCAGAGGCGGCCAACCACGAAAATGTCGTCCGGTGTCTCAAGCGGCGAATCGATGCTTACGTCGTTGGTGATGAGCAGACGGCTGCCCGGATCACGGCCGTAGAACCGGATCAACGAACACGTCGAAGAAATGCCTTCGGCCAGTATGTGACGCGCTCCTGGATCAATCCCTCATTGAACATGAACTCCGGCTCCATTAGCTCGAAGGATGCATCCTCGTTCAGGAATGTTTCAACCGCTCTGACCGGATTGTTCGTATCCCAGTCAGGTGCGGATCGTGGTGCGCCAACCAGGTCCTGCATAATGCCGTCGCAGGCGACAATCCATGAACCCGGAGTGACAAGAGGCGCATAGGCCCGAAGTTCGTTCAGTACATGCTCGTAGCTGTGGTTCGAGTCGAGAATGACCATGACGGTATCTTCTGGCCGGATTTGACTCCGAGCCTGTTCGACCACTTCGTTCGCGGTGGAGCTTCCCTCGATCAGATGAATCATCGACGCCAGCGGATGAGCTTCGATCGCGGTTCGATTGTGCGGGCGAATTTCGATGTCGATGCCGATCGCCTGGCGGCCACCGTAAACCTGCATGATTGAGGTATAAAAGGCCAGCCCTCCGCCATGCGCTACACCCGTTTCGATGATGACATCCGGCCGGGTCGCATAAATGACTTCCTGCAGCCGGATCAGGTCTTCTGGCAATTGAATGATGGGACGTCCGAGCCAGGTAAAACTGTACACATACTTCGTGTCCCAGCCGCATCGCAGCCAGGCATGGGAAATCGCCGCAAATGCTTCCGGTGTGTCAAGGGAATATGTGAACGTTTCGCCATTCGTTCGCTTACCCTGAACTGTACCGTTTTCGAGGTCGACTTCAATGGTGATCGGTTTTGATTCTGGCACGTGTATCCTCCGCTAACTGGTAGATGGCCTGAAGAGGGTCCGTCGATACGGGGCCGAATTCAGAAACGACCCGGTCGTTGTCGATCGACGGAAAGGGGGCGCCAGCCTCCGCATTGTCGGGAAAACTGACTGAACAACCGGTAATGTCTGCGACGCTGTCGAGGACCTGCCTGTTGGTCAATGACATGCCGCTTGCCACATTGTAAATGCAATGGCGCCCCGCTGCGGCAATCGCGGCAATGTATCGGACGGTGTCTGGCAGGGAAATGTAATCTTTCGACAGATCTGGTGAGGAGTTCAGCCGCACATGTCCCTTTGTCAAAGCATCATCCAGAATACTCGACAGGAAATCGCGGCTACCTCGCTTATAAATGATGACGTTGCTCAAACGGACGACGTGACAGCCGGGTCTGCCGCAGTGGAGAACGAGGGCTTCGCCTGCCAGCTTGCTGGCATTGTAAACCGCGTCCAGCTTTCCCGGTTCGACCTGCAGGGGCGTGTCCTCTGTACCAGATGCGGCGCCAAGATATACCCGCGTGGATGACAAGAAGAGAAAGCGATCCCAGGTGCAGCCGTTGATGACGTCGACCAAACTGCCGCAATGGGCCTCGACGGTTTCGATCGGAAACTTGCGAAAGTCTGCTGTTCGGCCCGCAGCATAAATGATCGTACCAAAGTGGGAATGCCGAGGTAACGCCTGCCGGGGGTCGAGCAGGACAATCTCATGGCCCAGATCTTGCAAATACTGTGAGACCGCCGCGCCAATAGCGCCGTGTCCTCCAATGATGGCAACCGGGTCAACGATCACCGATTTTCCTGGCCGGGATACCGGCGTATATGCCGTATGGCTCGAGTTTTTCGCGGACAAGGGTCATTGCTGCGATGATGCATCCGGTGCCGATATGTGCGCCGTCCAGAACCGTACATCCCGCGCCGATCCAGACATCATCCTCTATTGTGATACCGCCCTTCGAAGGCGCGAATCCCTGGTCGCGTACGGGCCGCTGCCGATCCTGCCAGGCGTGGTTGGTTGGCGCCAGCGTGCAGTTGGCTGCGATGAGGACATTGTTCCCGATGGCGATGCCGTTGCCACTGTACAGGACAGTTCCGGAATTGATGTAGCTGTTGTTGCCGATAATGATGTCGCCGGTTCCACCCGCGGGCTTGAACTTGACGAACGCGTCGATCACTGACCCGGCACCGATGATGTAACGCGATCCGCGCACAGATGGTTCCAGATCGGCGAGCGGCGACACTCGTGCATCGGGATGGATTTCAATGCTCATTCAGCTGCTCCAGCGTTGGCCATTTCTGGTCTCTTTCTGAAATGGAAGAGGGCTTGCCGGGCCAGGGAATTGCGAGAACCGGATCATCCCAGCGCACGCCACGTGCGGCCTCGGGATGATAGGTATTGAACATGGAATAGTGGATCAAGGTGTCATCCTGCAGCGTCAGAAAGCCGTGCGCGAGACCGCGATCCAGGTAGAGGGCAACCGGTGCTGTGGCGTCCAGTTCGGTGGTGACGATCTTTCCGAACGTCGGCGAATCGCGCCGAATATCCGCTGCGACGTCGAAGATACGTCCCCGCACGACCGTGATCAGTTTTGCCTCACCCCAGGGCTCGATCTGGTAGTGGAGGCCGCGCAGCGTGCCGGTGTGAGCGTTCCAGGACAGGTTGGTTTGTCGAATGTCCGACTCAAGGCCTGCCGCACGAAAGGTCTCGGCACAAAAGGTTCGAGCAAACCAGCCACGCGGGTCTTCATGTGTTTCGAGGTGAACCAGGTACGCGCCGCGAATGGATAATGGCTCGATCTGCATCTCAGAAGATGTTCGTTTCCGGGATGAAAGTGACAAACTTTCCGCCCCAATCCCGGATTTGGGCGAGCTGGGCTGAAATTTCGTCACGCAGATTCCAGGGCAGAATGACCACCCAGTCCGGGCGCACATCCTCGATTTTCTCTGGACTGTAGACGGGGATGCGCGACCCGGGCAGGAAGCGCCCCTGCTTTTCAGGATTGCGATCGACAACGAAGGAAATCAGTTCCGGACCGATTCCGCAGTAGTTGAGAAATGTGTTGCCCTTTGCGGCGGCACCGTAGCCCGCAATCGTGTCACCGGCCTCCGCACGTTCAATCAGGAATCGTAACGAATCGAACTTGATGCGCCGCACCTGTGCCGCAAAATCACTGAGTCCAGAAGCGGTCGTGATCCCGGCATCCTCTTCTTCCCGGAGTATGGCCGCCACGACGTCACCCTCTGTCCGCGTGCCGGTGTCCGCGCGCTGTGCCCATACGCGAAGCGAACCCCCATGGGTTGAAAGCTGCTCGACATCGAATACGGTCAGGCCGTGTCGACGGAACAGGTTCGATACGGCGGTCAGAGAAAGAT
>RFIY01000096.1 GCA_003695505.1 Candidatus Dadabacteria bacterium
ATGATGGTCAGCCAGGCGCCGATCAGTGCACCTGCGGTTGCGGTAGCCCAGATGCCGTGTGATGCCGCAACGGCGTCGTAAGCCTTGCCATTGCGCCGGCTCAGCAGTTCGTTGCGTTTCTGGCTGGTCAGCCAGCCCCAGACCGGCGTCAGCCCCATGCCAATGCCGTGAACCCAGGCCAGGCGACGGTGCCTTGCAATGGAGTCGTCGTCGGTTGCTGCGTCGTCCGCAAGTTTTGGTGCAAAAATCGCCAGCGATGCGCCGGTCCAGTAGCTGCCCCAGCTTGCCAGACCAAGACCCAGATGCGCCTGCCGCAGATTGTCCCAGCGCGCGGTAAGCCCCTGCCGTTTGTACACCCCAAAGGTTGCCCAGCCGAGCGCCGCCTGCGCGGTGACCAGTGCCAGTGTGTTGTAGCCGATGATCTGGTGCGCCTGTAGCAGGCGGTGCCGCCGTTCGAGGCGGGCCATTTCCGGCGACGGTTCACTGGCAGCCGGAACCAGAAATGGATCGATCTCGTCGCTGGCGTGCGCCGGATGGGCGAAAGGTATACCACCCAGCAGCAACGCGGCCACAATGGCGTTGAAACGGATTGTCACGTCGGCTCCTCTGTGTCCACAGGCATCATTGTAGCGAGAATGTGGTCGGTGGTGCCGCATCCCATGCTGACGCGCTGCGTCGGGCGACTTGCGCCAGGCTGAAAGCAAGTATATACTTACATGCATGCTGAAGGGTGATTCAGAAAAAGATCATCGTCCGGCGCGCGACCGGATCATCGAGGCCGCCTTCCAGCTCTTTACCGAAAAGGGCATCGAGGCGACGACGACGCGCGAGATCGCGGCGCATGCGGGTGTCAATGAGGTGACCCTGTTCCGCCATTTCGGCAACAAGGACGGCATCGTGCGGGCTGCGGTCGAGCACTCGATTCCGCACGAGACGCTTCCGGTCTTCGACCAGCTCGAACTGAGCGGGCAGCTCGAACACGATTTGCGGCTGCTGACGCAAACGATCGTCGACAACCATGAGCGTCGGCAGGATTTCTTTCGATTCGTTTTCGCGAACATCGTGCAGCACCCCGAGCACCGTGATTTTTTCGCGGACATGCATGAACCTCTGCTCGAATGGATGACGCGCTTTTTCACCCCGCATTGCGAACGAACCGATCTGGATCCCGAAGTCGTGGCGATCGAATTCATTGCACCAATCGTGATGCGCTCAATCCGCAAGTTTTTCCTCGATCAGGTGTTGATCGATGATGCGACGTTTATCGATTATCATGCGCGCCTCCTGGCTGCAGCGCTGAACCAACTTCAGGAGCCGACCAGATGAATATGCGAAAATCCGTTCTCGTTGCATCTCTGTGCGCCTTCGCGCCGCTCCCTTCCTGGGCGCAGTCGGGCGACTTTGCTGCGGATCACACCGCTCTGCGCGAAGCGCTGCGTCCGTATCAGGTCAGCCTGACCGAAGCGCTGGCCGCGGCGCGCAGCAATGCCTTCGAGCTGGACGAAGCGGATACGCAGTTGCGCCAGGCCGAAGCTCAGCGCGATGCGGTCGATGGCCTGTTCGATCCGTCGCTCTACGGGAAGACGCTGTGGCGGCAGGATCGGTCGGAGACGGAATCCGCGTTTGCCGGTCGACGCCGGGACGCCTTTCAGTTTGAACTCGGCACGCGCAAGATCTTCCCCACGGCGACGGCGATCGAGGCGAAACTCGTCCACGACCGCTCGTTCGTCGACTATCCTCCGCCGGTATCCGGTTCGTTCGATGTCTCGACATTCCAGACGGCCAATCCGGCCTATACGACCGAGCTTCAGGTGTCGCTGCGTCAGCCGCTCTGGCGCAACTGGCTTGGGCGTGAGTTTGACCTGCAGCGCGAACTGGCATCGGCGGGTATCCTTCCTGCGAAAATCCAGACCGACCTTGCACGGCAACTGGCCCAGGCGCGGACCGAGCAGGCCTACTGGGACCTCGCCGAGCTGGAGGCGCGGCAGGCGCTGATCAAGGAGCTCATCGCGAAGAGTCGGCGTTTTGCCGACCTGATGAAGGAACGCGTGCGCTACGGTCGCGCCGACCACGTCGATGTCGCCGACGCGGACGCGAATGTCGTCCGGCAGGAGGGGGCGCTCGTCGATCTCGTGTTTACCGCACAGTATGTGCGGCGGTTGTTGCGCTTTTCGATGAACCCACGACAAGGGCTGCCTGAGCAGATCGATGGTCCGGCCAAGGTTATTCTTGCGGACGATGCACTCTACCATCAGCCTTTGCCGCTGCCGGTTTCAGGGGCCGAGGAAGCGTATGCCTATGCGATTTCCCATCGCGTCGATCTGCGTTTGCTCGACGCACAGCGTGAACCGCTCGTCGCGCAGCTCGATCTGATCCAGGAACAGAATCGCCCCGATCTCGGTCTGTTCGCGACGCTGGGCACAAATGGCCTTGAGACGACATTCGGCAAATCACTGATCGACCCGATTAACGACGGCCGACATCTGACGTATACGATCGGACTCGATGCGAATATCGTCTTTCGGCAGCGCCAGCGCAAGGCGCAGGAGCAGGAGATCGCCGCAAAGCTGGCGGCCCTCGATGTGCAGCGCCAGAAGATTCTCTCCGATATTCGTCAGCAAATCGAGTACGCATGGGCGGCGTTCGCGGCGGCTCGTCAGAAGGAGGCGCACGCGCATCGGGCGATCGAGACGCTCAGGGCCAAGCGCGAAGCCGAGTACAGAAAGTTTCTGCAGGCGCGCAGCGAAGAGATTGTCGTACTCAGCTACGACATGGAAGTGCTGTCGGCCACAGGGGATCTGATCGCCGCCGCGAAACTCGCGCGGGATGGCGAGGTGCGCCTGCGCACGGCTCTGCACGGCTATCCGACCGAATAGGCGCCCGATTGCGCACCAGTCCGAGGCCTTTTCGGATCATCCTGGAGATACCGCTATGAAACTTGTCCGTTTCGCACTCAAGAACAGTCTGTTGATGAATCTGCTGATGCTGATGTTTCTTGTCCTCGGCGTCATGCAGACGATGTCGATTCGGCGGGAAGCCTTCCCGCACGTCGACTTCGACATCGTGCTCGTTCAGACCTGGTATCCCGGAGCCAGTCCGCGCGAGGTCGAGCAATACGTCACCGACGTGCTCGAAGAAGAGATCGAAACCGTCGATGGCATCGACGAGTTCAATTCGGTCAGCATTGAAGGATTCAGCCTGATCACGATCAAGCTGAACCCTGACCGTCGGGAAGCGGACAAGGACAAGACGGTCACCGACATCCAGCGCGCGGTCGATCGCGCGCGGGGGCTCCCCGACGATCTGCCCGATCCGCCACTCGTGCAGACGATCGAGAGCGAGAACTTTCCGGCGCTCGACATCGCAATCAACGGAGACGTGCCGTATGGCAAGCTCTACGAGCAGGCGGATATCCTCAAGGATCGACTTGAACAGCTTCCCGACGTCTCGAAGGTCGAATGGCGGGCGAAGCGCGAACGGGAGTACTGGGTCGAAATCGATCCCGATCGCCTGGAACGTTGGAATCTGGGCCTGTTGCAGGTCATCGGCGCACTTGCGGAGCGCAACATCAATCTGCCGGGCGGCGCGATCCGCACGCCATCAGGAGAAGTCCTCGTCCGTACGATTGGCGAGACGAAGACCCCCGCCGATCTGCTGAACGTCGTCCTGCGGGTGAACGACGCCGGACAGACCGTACGTCTGCGTGACGTCGGTACGGTACACGCCACATTCGAAGAGCCCTCGCGCATCAACCGTGCGAACGGCCATCCGGCGATCGTGCTGAGCGTCGTGATCGATTCCGAGCGCGGTGACATCATCCGTATGGTCGATCAGGCCAAGGCGCTCGTCGACGATTACCTCGAGCACAATGGTGATGGCGAGGTGCGTGCCGCCTACGTCAACGACATGAGCTTTTTCGTGCGAAACCGGCTTGGCGTGCTCGTCAACAACGGCATCGCGGGCATCATCCTCGTTGCACTTTGCCTGGTGCTCTTCCTGTCGCGCGGTATCGCGCTTGTCACGGTGGCGGGTCTGCCGGTAGCCTTCCTGGGTACGATTGTCCTGATGGGCTGGGCCGGACTGACGATCAACCTGTTGACGATGTTCGCGCTGATCATCGTGCTCGGGATGATCGTTGACGATGCGATCATCGTCGGCGAAAACATCTGGCACCACTACGAAAACGGCGCCGATCCGGAGGCCGCCGCAGAAAAAGGCGCTGCCGAGGTACTGGCGCCTGTGGCGTCGACAATCCTGACGACGATTGCCGCGTTTTCACCGATGTTGTTCGTCTCCGGCATCTTCGGCAAGTTTCTTTTTGCGATGCCAGTCGTCGTGATGCTGACACTGACGATGAGCTGGATCGAGGCAATGTTCATTCTGCCGTCACATGCACTCGATGTGCTCAAGTTCATGCACTGGCGCGAGAAACGCAAGGGCATCGAGATCAAAGAGGGGCAGAAACGAGAAGGCCGTCACCGCATCCTCGAGCCGATCCTGAACCTTTATGAGCGTGTGCTGTCCGCGGTGTTGCGCTGGCGCTACCTGTTTACCGCAGCCATGGTGGCGCTGCTGATGTTTTCGTTCTGGTTTGCACGCAACCACATGCGCGTGATCCTTTTTCCGGGTTCCGCCGTTGAAGTCTTTTTCGTGCGTGCGACGCTGCCGCAGGGGACGCCGATCGAGCAGACGGAACAGGCCTTTCGCCCCATCGAGCAGCTCGTGGCGACACTGCCGCCTGAAGAACTCAAGGACGTGCTGACCAACATCGGTATCCAGCAGAACGATCCGAACAATGATCCGTTCACAAAGCGCGGCAGCCACCTTGGGCAGGTGCTGGCCTTCCTGACACCAGAAAACCAACGAACGCGTACCGCCGACGAGATTATCGAGTCACTGCGTCCGCGCATGGAAGAAATCGCCCGCGAGCAGGGCTATGTGTCCTGGAGCTTCGACCGGATGCGACCCGGCCCACCTGTCGGCAAGCCGGTTGCGATCCGGGTGCAGGGTGATGACCTGGATCAGCTCAACCGCATCGCGCATGACGTCCTCGACCACCTCAACCAGATCCCGGGCGTCATGGATGCCGAAGTCGATTTCACGCCGGGCAAGGACGAGGTTCGTGTATTCGTCGACGACCGACGTGCGCGGCAGGCGCTCTTGAGTGTCGACACGGTCTCGAAGCACATTCTTGCGTCGTTCGAAGGGCAGATCGCGTCCTACGTCCGTGCCGAGGGCGAACGCATTCCGATCCGCGTTCGGCTCAACAAGGACGCGCGCGAGAATCTGGATCGCCTTGCGGATCTGCAACTGTTGAATCAACGGGGCGTCCTCGTTCCGTTGCGTGAAGTCGCCCGATTCGAGCGCGCTCCGGGTCTGCTCCAGATCACGAGACGCAATGGTATTCGTGTCGTATCCGTCACCGCCAACATCGATGAGCGGATGACATCGAGCGCGGAAGTCAACCAGACCCTTCTGCCTTATCTGAAAAAGGTTGAGGCCGACAACCCCGGCGTATTTCTGGTGGCGGGCGGCGAGTACGAAGACACCCAGGAAAGTCTGGACAGCCTCGCGCAGTCGTTCGTGATCGCGATCGGGTCGATCTTTCTGATCCTCGCGACCCAGTTCAGCAGCCTGACGCAACCATTTGTGGTGATGACCGCAATTCCGTTCGGCCTGATTGGTGTGATCTGGGCGTTCTGGCTGATGGGGATGCCGCTCAGCTTCATGGGCATGATCGGCACGATTGGACTCAGCGGCGTCGTCGTCAACGACGCGATCGTACTGGTCAGTTTCCTCAATGATCTGCGGCGCGAGGGCGTGGGTGCATTCGAAGCCGCCGTCGCGGCAGGGCGTCGCCGTTTCCGGGCGGTCTGGCTGACGACGTTGACGACCGTTGCCGGCGTACTGCCGCTCGTCTATGGCATCGGCGGGCTCGACAAATTCCTGCAGCCGGCGGCCGCGGCGCTTGGTTACGGCCTGCTGTTCGGCACCGTTCTGACGCTGCTGTTCATTCCGGCGCTCTACCTGATTCGCATCGACATCGGCCGCGTGCTGCGGTGGATTTTCCGCATCGGCGACAAGGGGGACTTCGGGACGGCGCCGTAGGCGCCGTCCCGTGCCCGGGTCCTGGCCCCCGATTTGACAGCCCCATGTAATCTGTCGGCGGACAACCAGACGACAGAGGAGGTCGCCGATGCTGGGCGCGATTTGTGGCGATGTGATCGGAGCACCGTATGAGCGGCGCCGGTATGCCATCAAGCACAAAGATTTTCCATTGTTTTGCGAGTACTCGCGCTTTACCGACGATACGATCCTGACGCTCGCCGTCGGTAACGCTATCCTGCGCAACGTTGGTTACCTCGAATCGGTCGTCGCATTTGCGACGGAGTTCCCGCGAAAGGGCTACGGGGGAAGGTTTCGCCAGTGGTTGCGCTCCGGGACTTATGAGCCGTACGCCAGTTTTGGTAATGGCTCGGCAATGCGTGTCAGTCCGGTCGGCTGGGCGTTCGACGACGAGACTCGGGTGCTGGCGGAAGCGGCGCGCTCGGCCGAGATCACCCACAACCACCCGGAAGGGATCAAGGG
>RFIY01000097.1 GCA_003695505.1 Candidatus Dadabacteria bacterium
CCGCGTGACCGATCCCGCGCATCCGCTCGCAGGACTCGAACTGCGACTATCCGCGCAGGCACTGGGGACGTCGAAGCCGGTGTACGTGTTCGCGTGGGCTGATACCGCGGCGTCGCCGCTGACGCTCGGGACCGACCTCGGCCCGGCCGCCGCGATCGTCGTGGTCGACGCCGAAACGCAAAAGCCGGTTGTGCTGCGCAGCCCGGTCTGGCTGTGGCTGCCGCTTCCGGCGACCGCCGACCTGTCCGAAGCAGAATGGATCGATCTCGTCCAGACGATTGAGGCGACCACGGCCGCGCCGGTGACCGGCGTGCAGCTCGACAGTACCGGACCCCGGTTTGGTGGCTGGACCTCCATTGCACTGGCCCCGAGCGTCGCCAACGCTGCGCAAGCCGTTGGGTTGCGACCCGCGGCGCGCCGTAGCTTCTTTTCGTGGCTCGGCAACGTGTTGTCGGGTGGCAAGGTGTCGCGCCAGCGCGCCGTGCGGCGTGTGCCGCAGCTCTATGGTTTTTCGCCGACGGCGGCGGCTCCGGGTACTCTGGTCCTGGCTTCCGGTTATTTCGGACGACGGTCTCCGTCCAGCTTGACGGCCGACATCGGTGGTGTGGCGACGTTCGTATCCTGGATTGCAGCGAACAAGCTGAATCTGACCGTTCCCGGCGTCCAGCCCGGGCAACAGGACGTCGGGATTCGCATCGGTTCTCGTCTGCTGCAAAAATCGTTGTTTGTTCTGCCGCGCCCGGATACCGCTCCGCCGGCGACGCGCATCGACAGTGGTCCGCCAGCGGTGACGAACGCGGCGACCGTAACCTTCACGTTCAGTGCCGACGAGCCCTCCACCTTTGAATGCCAGCTCGACGCCGGCGAATGGGTATCATGCACGAGTCCTCTTGTCCTCGCCCCGATCGGAGAGGGGGCCCATGTATTGCGGGTGCGGGCCCGCGATCTGGCCGGCAACGTGGATCCGACTGCCGAAGAATATGGCTGGTACGTCGACCGGACGGCACCGTCGCCAATCTGGTTGGCGACGCCTCCGGCGTCCACCACGCTGAGCGATGCAACGGTCGAATTTACGTGTGATGACACCTCCTGCCGTTTCCTGTGTGCGCTCGACGGCGCGCCATTCGCGGCGTGCGATTCTCCGCTCGCAGTGACGGCGGCTCAGCCGGGTACGCATGATGTAAAGCTGATGGCAGGTGACGATGTTGGGAACTGGTCCGCCGCGATCAGTGTGACCTGGGTGGTCGAGCTCCCGCGTTTGATTGGCGTTGGTAGCCAGCATGCGTGCGCGAGCAAACCCTCCAACGGACAACTGTTCTGCTGGGGCTATAACGGCGACGGTGCGGTCGGTGACAATGGGCCGGTTGTTGCACGAACGACGCCTTCCGCGGTGGCCGTGACGCAGGCATACGGCTGGACAGATCTCTCGCTCGGAACGCAGTTTGGTTGTGGCATTCGGGACGACGACACACTGTGGTGCTGGGGACGTAACTCCAGTGGCCAACTCGGGGATGGAACCTACTCCGCACGGTATACGCCTGTGCCGATTAGCGCGACCAGCCGCTGGCTCGATGTCAATGTCGGGGCGACGCACAGTTGCGCCGTTCGGGATGATGCCACGCTGTGGTGTTGGGGCAGCAACAGCTTCGGCGAGTTGGGCGTCGGTGACAAGACCATACGCAGTGTGCCGACCCGGGTCACTGGCAGCACGCAGTGGCGACAGGTGTCCGCCGGTAGCTTCGAAACGTGTGCCATCGACATCGATGGTCTGCTCTGGTGTTGGGGCAGGAACGCGCTTGGAGAACTTGGGACCGGAGATACCCAGCCCCGAACGAGTCCGGTGCCGATCGTTGCACCAGGACCGTGGAAATCGGTCGACATCGGGGGCGTGGGCTCGAACAATACGATTTGCGCCATCGACAGCAACGACCGCGCCTTTTGCTGGGGAGCCAATACCTACGGGCAGTTGGGCGCCGGCGACCACCTGCCGCGGGTGGCGCCTGCGGAAGTGTCCAACCCTGCGCGCTGGCGGGATATTTCCGTGGGGTTGTACTCGGTTTGCGGCGTTGCACTGGACCGACGTCCATATTGTTGGGGACAAAACACATACGGGCAACTCGGCGCCGCACGTCTCGACATCGCCGATGCAACGCAACCGTATCCAGTTGCCTTTACGAAACCTGCGGTGGATATCGAGACCGCAATCACGTCCTGCCTGGTCGATGGGCAGAACGATTTGTACTGCTGGGGGAACAATCAACAGGGTACAGTTGGCGACGGCGCCGGGGGGGAAGTTCATCCTGATCCGGTGACCATCACTGCCGCTCAGGGTTGGGAGAAACTCAGGGCCGGCCAGGGGGGAGCGGGTTGCGCGATCGATGTGATGGGTACGCTCTATTGTTGGGGCAGCTCCACATATCTCGGGAACCCGCAGTACTACGGATCGTGGACGAGCAACCCGGTAAACGTCGGCGATCACGCCTGGCTGGATGCGTCGACGACCGGCAACTACTCCTGCGGTATCTCGACGGACACCACATTGTGGTGCTGGGGACAAAATGGCGCCGGGCAACTGGGAACTGGCGATTTCTCAAACACGTTCATCCCTGCTCTGGCTGACGGTGGTTCGACCGGTTGGGCACGCATTCGCGTCGCAGCCAACCGGAGTTGTGCAATCCGGAACGGCGAATTGTATTGTTGGGGATCGAACGGTAGCAGCGTACTCGGAGTCAGCTCAACGACCTGGGCGTTTCCGGATCCGGTGCCGATGGCCATTCCGCAACCCGTCGATGTTGTGCTGGGGAGTGGGTCCTGTGCCGTTACGGCGGCCGGTGGCCTGTGGTGCTGGGGGATGAATACCAGGGGGCAACTCGGGCTTGGGTACGCTGGCGCCACGGTGACCTATCCCGTCGAGACAACGTTCTATGCCGACTGGATGACGGTGGCCGTTGCAAACGAGACGACGTGTGGCATTCGTACCGGTGGGACACTGTGGTGCTGGGGCGGCAACAACTACGGCCTGCTTGGTATCGGAAGTAGTCAGGCTTTCTCGAATGTGCCTGTACAGGTCACCGTTGGCAGTGGTGCCTGGGAAGCCATTGGCGGCGGGAACAGCTATTTTTGCGGCCTTCAGGACGATGGTTCGATCTGGTGTTGGGGCTGGAACTACTACGGGCAGCTGGGAGATGGCACGACGAACAGTTGGCCCTACCCGGTGCGAGCCACCCAGCGAACGGACTGGATTGAACTCAGCGTTGGTCTGGAGGGCGCCTGCGCCCGCGCTGCGGACGGTACCGTCGAGTGTTGGGGAAAACAGCGGCCTCTTGCCAACGGGGACTGGGTGCGCGCCGGCCCCGTCAGCGTTCGCTTGCCAGACCAGTAAGTAAATCGAATGCGTGCGATTCGTCGGGATGATTGCGGCAGGCATTGCCGCGCCCAGGGTGTCCGCAGCGCTATAATCACGGTATGGACCTGCTCGATCCGACATCGTTGCTGTTCTGGGAGCGGGTGGCCGCCAGCCTGGCGTGCGGCGCGATCGTTGGGATCGAGCGTCGGCTGCGTGGCAAGGCAATCGGCTTGCGGACATCGGTCCTGGTCGTGCTCGGCACCCAGTTCTATGTGCTGCTCGGGCTCGCCCTTGGCGACGCCGACGGAACCGACCGCAGCCGGATTCTTGGACAGATCATTACTGGCATCGGTTTTCTTGGGGCCGGAGCAATCATGAATCGCGGCGAGGTCGTCGAGGGACTGACGACGGCTGCGACGATCTGGGTACTTGCCGCGTGCGGCGCGGCGATCGGATTCGGCTATATAACTGCCGCGCTGACGCTGGCGGTCGTCACGCTGTTCACGCTGCGGGTGCTGGGGATGGCCGAAGGCTGGATTGTCGCGCGCAGGGATACCTCGCCGGACTGAATCAGGGCGCTGGCGTCGTGACCGGGTTCATCGGGACGGTCACGCTGCTCGTCTTGCCTGCCTGCACCCGCGCCTGGACGAAGCCGCTGAAGTTCAGCGCGGTCGTCTCGTTTCCCGACAGACTCGCGCGGATCGTGTAATTGCCCGGCAGCAGATCGTTGACGCGCGTTTCGTGGTCCTGCCACGGTGCGGTGACGGTAGTCGGTTGTGGCCCGTACAGGCGTAGCACGATCGTGGCATCGGCATCGGCGGCAGGGCGCAGGCCGGTCGGAAACGTCAGCACCGGCGCGATGCCGCCGGTGTCGTCCGCGGTGCCGCACGCGGCGGTACCGAGCGCGAAAAAAGACAGCAAAACGATCCGGAATCGCATGGCAGGGCCCCCCTCTGCAGTGCGTGTCAAACATCTGGTTGCGCGTCCGAGCTTTTCATTTTACAATTTCAGACAGTCGTTGCGTTGGTGCCCGTCTGGACATCGCGCCGACAACGATCTGCGAGGGGGATATCGCAGAACGACAATTTGAAGTCTGGTGTGCCGAAGCGGTTTCGGTATGCCGATTGGCCGCGTCCAGATGACGAATGTCATTCGGCCTGTGGTCTGTGAACGTCGCTTGTGAACCACAGCGCAGAGGGGGGAAACCATGCGCAAGATCGTCCGTCGTCCGTCCGAATCCGGGCAGGGCATGCTCGAGTACGTGCTGATCGTCGTGTTCATCGCGGTTGCCGGCGTCGTCGTCTGGCGCACGTTCGGTGACAACATCCGGGCGCTGGTCGTCCAGTCCAATGACGCGATCATCGACCAGACTGCACCGGTGCTGAATGGCAGCGGCAATACCGGGATGAAATCGCTGCGCTGAGCTCGTGAACCGTTCCGTCAGCAAGAACGGGCGGAGCAACGGGTCGGTGTTTCTCGAAGCGGTGATTGCCCTGCCGGTATTGCTGGTACTGCTGCTCGGCGCCTTGCAGACGTTGCTGCTGCTCGACGCCGCGGCGCGGATCGAAGCTGCCGCGGACAGTGCAGCGCGCGCGTGGCTGTCCTGGGCCGATGTCGGTGCAGCAGAGGCAGCGATGCAACGTGCGTGGGCGGCCGCCGCCTGGGTTTTGCTGCCGAATGCTCCGCGCGCCCCACAGGGAGCCGCGCTTGCCCTGAATGTCGGTTCGTCGAGCTGGACTCGACGCGCGCAGGCGATTCCCGTTGTATCCGGTGTCGTGCATCAGGTCGAGGCGACGGTCGGCGATGCGTTGACGGCCGTCGGTCGGTTGACGCGCGTACCACTGGCCGGTCCCATCGCCGATCTGTTGCTGCGGATGCCGTGGACGAGCCAGCAGCTCGAGGTCGCGGCTTGCCGCGAACCGGAGCGGCCGGGCGGCAAGGTGCGCCTCGCCCGCATCGAGGTGCGCTGGCGCGTGCCATTGTTGGTGCCGCTGGTATCGCGGTGGGTCTCCGAACCGCGTGGCGAGGCGCGGCCGTGGCAGTCGGACCGGTTGATCCGCTGGCCGGTCCACGAATTGTCGCCGCAACTGCTCGATGCTGTTGGTCGGGTCGGCCGTGCGACATGGCCGTTGCTGCAACGCCTGCCGCAGCGCACGATCGTGCGTGCGACCCACCTTGCCGTCCAGAGCGGCAGCCCTGCGGACCGGATGCTTGCGCCATGCGCCGCCTGACGCGCACGACCGCGACCGCAGGTGCGGCCGGCTTTGTCCAGATTATCGTCGCTGCCGGGCTGCTGGCCATCGCCGCGCTGTTGCTGGCCGTCGTCGTCGATCTGCGCGGGCTGGCCGAGCGCATCGAAACGCAGGCGCGTATGGACAACGGGGCGGCCGCCGCCGCGACGGTGCAGGCCTGGGCGCTCGACCTGAACGCGGTGATGAACATCGCCATTCTGTCCTTGCACGCGACCGAAGCGGGACTGCTGCTCGGCGGAACCGCGCTGAGTATCGGCCAGCTCATGTCGGGCGTCGGTGCGCCCACGGCGCTGTCCACGCTGGACGCCACGGCCGACCTCGTCCACGAGACGTGGGAGCTGAACAGACAGACGGCCGCCGCGCGTGATCAGATCAACCGCGTCGTCGTGCCGCCGCTGACGATTGCCGCGGCGATCGAGGGCTCGCGTCGGGAGACACGCGCGGGATTGCTGTGGCCGATTCTGCCGCGCGGTGAGGCTCCGCGGGAGCAACCGACGACGACCCGGGATTGCATCGAGCAGATTCTGAATCCGGAAGACCGGGCGGATCGATTCCAGAAGGCGGCGGGCATGACGACGGCCGGCTCGGATCTGCAGGTGGACGAGCCGTCTCCCGGAGTCGGACTCGCCGCGTTGATCTTTGACCTTGCGACCGGTCGGCGTGACCGCCGTGGCGCCGGCGTCCAGGATCGGGATCCGGAGCTGCTGCGTCGGCAAATCGATCTCGACGAAGCAGTCGATGCGTGGCGCACGGCGCTCGGCGAGCCGCCGTGGTGGCCGCATCTGGCGCGCGAGCAAATCAGGGATATCCCCGAGCCGGAACCCGATTTTGTTCCGGCGGTCGACGCGCAATGTGCGCTGTTGCGCAGCGGTGCCGACGCGGAGGCGTGGCGTTCCGGACTGTCGCGGGTTCGTCGCGCGCTGCGTCCGCTCGACGCGCCGTTGATGGATGGCGGCGAACATCTGTCGCAACGCCTGGCCGCAATGTTTCTTCCGACGCTGCGGCGCGGCGACCGGGCACCGTCGCTGCGGCAGGCGTGGGCCGGTTTGCAGGAACGATTGCCGGCAACCGGCGCCACGCCCTTTCACGAGGTGGAGCAGCAGATCAAAGGACATTTCGAGGACGCGGCAGGCAGAGAACGTCTGGCCGAGATCGACGCCGACTTGCGCGTCGTCCTCGCGACGGACTGGATCGACGATGCACGCGCCGCCTGGTTGCGCACGTCGGCCGGTGCGCGCGACGAACTCGCCAACATGTTCTGTGACGAGCTCACAAGCTGGAAGGGCGCGGTGCTCGAATTGCCGGTCCGCGCCGAGCAGCTCGTGCAGGAAACGCTCGACCTTGCCGTTCGAGGCGCGATGCGCACCGTCCAGGCGCACGTGGATGCCCTGCAGCAGGCAGGGATGGCCGCGGATAGCGGTCGCAAGGATGCGCCCGCCGGCGCATCCTTGTTCGAGCGCATTGTCGCGCGCGCATTCTGTCGTGTCGACACGACGCTCCTGTCCCGCTTCGACGATGTCCCGATGCCGACACGGCTGCGCGACGACTTTGCCACGAGCCAGATCGATGCCGTCTGGTTGCCCGCGAAGGTTGGGGCGGGGGCGGTTGCGCAGGCGCAGCCGTGGTCGCGCGACGATACGACCCTGCCGGGTGAAACGATTCTCTGGCCCGGCTTTGCGCCACGCTGGATGCCCGTCGATGTGCATCGACGTGTGTCCTTCCTGCCTTCCCGATTACAGGAGCTGGCGGATGCGTTGTTGCAGCACTGATACCCGTCAATGTCGGTCCGCGCGTGGTCTCGTCTATGTCGAGGCGCTCGTCGTGTTGCCCGTGCTGGTCATTCTTCTGTCCGGCATCATCCGGCTGGC
>RFIY01000098.1 GCA_003695505.1 Candidatus Dadabacteria bacterium
GACCGGTACACCAAACTGTTTGCGTGTCTTGACGTATTCGACGGTCATATCGAGCATCGTCGCCGACAGCCCAAGCAACTGCGCACTGCTGCCAACAACCGCCCGCAGAAACGCGGCCTGGGCAACATTCCGGTCGCCAACGCTCTGCCACGCCTGGGCGCCGGGATCGGCAACGCCGGTCTGGCGACCACGATCCACCGACGGCTCAAGCGTCAGTTCGACAGCGGACGGCGCGGCGATCCGCACCTCGTCGCCGTGGATCCAGATCAGCTGATCGACGGTCGCCGCATGTGGAAACACGGGCCGCTCGCCATAGCCGACACTGGCGCGGGACATCCCTGCGGCGATCTGCTCCAGCGCGTCGTGATCGGACGCCGCAAGCACCACCGGCGCAACAAGCGCGGTGTCGGCCAGCGGCAATGGCAGTGCGACACGACCGGCCGCCTCGAGCAGGCGGACGATGTCGAGTACACCCATACCGAGTCCGCCACTGGCCTCGGGTACCAGCATCGCCGTGACGCCCTGTTCGGCCAGTGCGCTCCAGAGTTCGTCGCCGCGCCAGCGGGGGTCCGCCCAGGCTTCGCGAACCGTCTCGGGCGTGCAGCGGTCGCGCAGCAGTCCGGCAACCGCATCGTAGAACATCTGCTGATCTTCGCTGAATCCAAAATACATGGCCCAACCCTATCGCGGCAGGCCCAGCACGCGCTGGGCAATGATGTTGCGCTGGATTTCGTTTGTGCCGGCATAGATCGGGCCCGCCAGCGCAAACTGAAACCCCTTCATCCAGCGGCCACCGTCCACGGCGTGGTCGGCGTGCTCGTCGAGTTCGGCCAGCTCTCCAAGCAGTTCCAGGGCTACCTCGTGCGTGCGGATGTCCATCTCGGACCAGAAAATCTTGTTCAGGCTGGAATCGGCGCCAATCGAGCCGCCGTCCATCATCCGCGATACGGTCTGGAAGGTGTACCAGCGGTACGCCTGCGCCTCGAGCCAGGCGCGAATGACGGCATCACGCAGCCGCTCGTCCTGTTGCCGGCCGGACCGCTGCAACAGCTCGATCAACCGGGCCGCCGTCGCGATGAACCGCCCCGGACTGCGCAGACTCAGGCCGCGTTCGGATGAAGTTGTCGTCATCGCGACGTTCCAGCCCTTGTTGACCTCGCCCAGCACGTTCTCGTCGGGAACGAACACATTGTCGAGGAAGATCTCACCGAAGCCGAGGTCGCCGTCGAGTCGCTCGACGCCGCGCACCGTGACGCCTTCGGCCTTGAGCGGAAACAGGAAGTAGGTCAGACCGCGGTGGCGCTCGGCTTCGGGATCGGTGCGGAACAGGCCAAATGCCGAATCACAGAATACGGCCCTCGTCGACCAGGTTTTCTGCCCGCTCAGCAGCCAGCCGCCGTCGGTGCGCACGGCGGTGCTGCGCACCCCGGCCAGATCGCTGCCGGCATTCGGCTCACTCCAGGCCTGTGCCCAGAGGTGCTCGGCGGCGGCCATCGGACGCAGGATGCGCTCTTTCTGCTCGTCGGTGCCGAATTCGAAAATCGTCGGCGCAAGCAGAAAGATACCATTCTGAGTGATCCGCGGCGGCGCGCCGGCCAGATAGTACTCTTCTTCGAAAATCAGCCATTCCATGAGTGTCGCGCCGCGCCCGCCGTACTGCTCTGGCCACGATACGACGGCCCAGCGATTGTCGTACAGCTTGCGCTCCCACTCGCGACACAGCGCAAAACCTTCGTGCGTGTCGCCCGACGGCAGATCGGCCGGCACGTTTTCACGCAACCAGGTGCGGCATTCCTCACGAAACGCCTGCTCTTCAGGGGTGAATGTCAGGTCCATCAGACGGCTCACGCCTGCGCCTCCATGGTTGATTCGGACGACGTGTCGGATGCAGCACGCAGTGCCGACAACCGGTCCAGGGTTTGATGGGCTTCGTTCATGATGCGATCGAGCAGTTCGGCGACCGTCGGGATGTCGCCGATGGCTCCGGTGACCTGCCCGGTCGGCAGGATGCCGGCATCGACGCGGCCCTCGACGACCGTGGCGCGGGTCAGCATCGGCGCATTCGCCGCCATCGTCACCTGCGCCCAGGTCAGGCCCTGATTCTTGCGCATGGCGAGCCCTTCGCGAAGCAGCGCCCAGAAACTGTTTCCGGTCACCTTGCGCATCGCCAGCGCATTGCGAAACGCGAGCCAGAGGCGGCGAATCGGCCCGGCATGTTCGAGCTTGTCGATCAGCGGCGTGCGAATGACCCGTTGCGGATGCCCGTCGACGACGGTCGTGACGATCGTATCGCGCAGGCCGGTCTGTAGATAGACCTGCTTGACGTGCTCGGGGACGTGGCTCTCCTGCGTGAGCAGGAAACGCGTCCCCATCGCGATACCCGCGGCACCCCACGCGAGGGCGGCAACGAGCCCCTGGCCGCTGTTGAATCCGCCGGCGCCGATGACCGGAATGTCCACAGCGCGCGCCACGGCGGGCAACAGCAGCGTCGTCGCGATCGGCCCGGTGTGCCCACCGCCTTCGTGCCCTTGCGCAATGACCGCATCCACGCCCCATTCCTGCATCTTTTCGGCGTGCCGTGGCGCGCCGACGGTCGGCATCACGAGAATATCGGCGGCCTTGAGGCGATCGATCACATCACGCGGCGGCGGGCTTGCAAACGACGCGAGGCGAATCTTGTGCTCGATCAGAAAGGCGATGTAGCGGTCGATATCGGGCTGATCACCACGCAGATTGACGCCGAACGGATTGTCCGTTCGCTGGCGCACCTTGTCGACCGCCTCCGCAAGTTGTTCGATCGTCATCGTCGCCGAGGCGAGGATACCGAATCCGCCAGCAGCCGCCGTCGCCGCGGTCAGGCGCGCGCCGGAGACCCAGCCCATGCCTGTCTGAACGATCGGAAAACGGACGCCGACCAGTTCGGTAAACGGCGTCTTCAACGGCCGTGCGGGGGATGTCGTCATTCCGCCACTTCCCGGAAACGCCGTCCTTCGGGATCGAGCTGTTCGATCAGCGCCAGCTCCTCCGGCGTCGGCGTGCGGGTCTCGGGTACATCGTCGGGAACGACCAGATCGAAGGCGCACGCTTCCTGGACATCCTCGACCGACACACCCGGATGCAGCGACCGCAGGCGCATCCGATGGTCCGGGGTGTCGAAATCGAAGACAGCGAGGTTGCTCACGACGCAGCGAATCTCGTGAAATCGCCGCTGCTGCTCGGAAAGCTGCGCCGCGCGGTCATAGCCGACCCCCGAGACCATATCCACCTGGTCAACGAACACACGCGCGTTCTGTCTGCCGACGAAATAGCTCGTCGTATGATTGATGGTGTTTCCAGGCGCGCCACGGGCGCCGAGCAGTTGTACCTTCGGACGCTCCCACGGCCCGATGCAGGAGATGTTCTGATTCCCGTAACGGTCGATCTGGGTCGCGCCCATCATCACATGGCGTCGCCCCCACCAGAGCGTGTCAAAAACGAAGCGGTATGGCATCCACCCTTCGGCCACCGGCTCGCCGGCGTCTCCGGACACGGGCGCCGTATCGGCACGAATCGTCGCAATGCCATCGGTCAGCACCAGATCCGGTTCAAACGTCAGGCGGGCCAGGCGCGCACCCAGCGACGGGATCAGTCCCATGGGGCTGGCCATGATCTCGCCGTCGCCGCGGAACGCCTCGGCGCAGGCAACGACACAAATATCTGCGCGTGTTGCGGTCATCGTTGCACCGCCTTCTGGTATTCGTCTTCCGGCACATCGAGGTAGCGCGCCCGAAACGCCGCCCACGCGGCTTCGTCTTTGGCCGTCGCGGCATATTCCTTCTGGAACGCCTCGTCGCGCCCGTAGTCGGGCGGGCATTCCGTAAAATGCGCGCCGTTGGGTGCCTCGATCACGCCAGTCACCATCATTCGGTTGATCTTGAAATTCTGCAGCGGCGCCTCGTCCGCGAGCGCTTCGGTCGGTAGCAGTTTCTCGCAGCTCATGAAGGTACGCTCCGCGGCCATGGCGAACAGATCGTCGAAATACGGATCGACGTTCAGGTAGACGCCGTTGCCGGCCGCATCGGCACGGTGCATGTGGATCAACGCCACGTCGAGCTTCAGCGCTGGCATCGCGACGAGCTCTTCGCCATCCTCGTACGGCGACGCGACCGTTTTCAGATGCGGATTGATGCGCATGACATCAGATCCGAGACCGGCGCGGGTCGGCAGGAAAGGCAACCGCAACGCGGCCGCGTACAACCCCCACTGGAACATGCCCTCGTCGTATTCGACCGCCTCGACGGTGCCCTGCTCGCGGGCGTTGCGAAAATGCGGTTCGAGCGGAATCGAATCGAGCGAGACGAAGCCATAGACGACGCGCCGCGCCTGCCCCGTCGCGCAGAGAATCCCGACGTCGGGACCACCGTACGACACGACCGTCAGGTCTTTCACGCCGGAGCGAACGATCGCACGCACCAGCGACATCGGCTTGCGGCGCGAACCCCAGCCGCCGATTCCGATCGTCATACCGTCTCGAAGCTCGGAGCAAAACTCCTGATGTGTCAACGTCTTGTCGGCCAAAGTCCGACCACCTTTCAACGTGAAATGCAGCTCTTCATGAGTACAACCAGCCGCGCTGTCGGCATCTTGCGCACCTTGGCCGGTATGGTTTACGAGGGGTCGCGCTCTGATCCGGGGAGCCCGAATAGAACGTGTTTCATTTTGAGTGTACGCCCTTTGCCGCATTCTGTCAATCGAAGTAGAACGTGTTTCACTTTGCTGGTACACTGGTTGCCATGCAGGACTGGAACGACTGGTTCACTGACGGATTCGCGCTCGTCGCCGGTGGTAGCGGCGGTATCGGGGCGGCCTGCGCCCAGGCACTCGCAGAGGCTGGCAGCGATGTCGCGCTTGGTTATCGCGGCAACCGCGACCGCGCCGAAGAAGTCGCAACCGATCTCGCGGCGACCGGCGTCCGGGTCGAACTCGTACACCTGGACCTGAGCGATGCAGCGGCGGTTCGTGCCGCCATCGACCGGCTCACCGAAATCCAGCCGCTGCATTCGGTCATCAACGCCGCCGGCGCGGCGATCGACATGACCTGGATCTCGGAGCTGACGCCGCAGCACTTCGCAGAGGTGCTTCAGGCCGATGCCGGCGGCGCATTCAATCTGTTTCACGCCGCCCTGCCCGCGCTGCGTCAAACGCACGGCAGCATCGTGCAGATTTCCAGCGCCGGCCTGCGGCGCTATCCGACACGCGACATCCTCAGTGTCGCCCCCAAGGCGGCAATCGAGGCACTGATTCGGGGCATTGCCCGCGAGGAGGGACGCCACGGCGTGCGCGCCAATTCGATCGGCGTCGGTGTCGTCGACGCCGGAATGTTCACGCGCCTGCGGGAATCGCATCTGGACGAAGAATGGCAGCAGGCTGCGATTCGCAACACGCCGCTACGCCGGTTTGGGGACGGCGCCGAAGTCGGCCGCGTCGCCTGCTTTCTGGCATCGAGGGCGGCTTCATTCGTCACCGGACAGTTCATCGCCGTCGACGGCGGCTACAGCGTCTAAGAATACCAGACAAAGCATTGGCAGAAATGAACAATTCGAACCAGATGCAAGAAGATTTTGAACGCGAGGGGATGCGGGGAGACCTGCAGTTCGGCACGCACTACGGCATCATCGAACACGGCGCCACGACCTGGCCCGATGCCCCGGCGATCGAGGACGGCGAGACGACGATCACGTTCGACGAGCTGCGACAACGCGTCCGCGACAGCGCCAGGGCGATGATCGCAGCCGGGATCGAAGCCGGCGACCGCATCGCGATCTGGGCGCCCAACATCCACGAGTGGATCCTTGCCGCACTTGGCGCGCAGGCGGTCGGCGCCATCGTCGTCACCGTCAACACGCGCTACAAGGGAGCCGAGGCCGCCTGGCTGCTGAACAAGTCGGGCGCAAAGGCACTGTTTTCGGTGCGCGGTTTTCTGGATACCGACTATTTCGAACTGCTCGACCGTTGTGGCGAGCCAACGGACACCGTCCAGCATCGCGTCGTGCTGCGCGGCGACGCCGCGAACCATACCGGCTGGGCCGACTTTCTCGATGCGGGAGGATCGATCAGTGACGCGGATCTCGATGCGCGTATCGCGGCCGTCTCCCCCGATCAGACCGCCGACATCATTTTCACGAGCGGCACGACCGGCAATCCCAAGGGAGTGATGTGCAGTCACGCACAGAACCTGCGCGCATTCCGCGACTGGGCCGAGGTCACGGGTCTGCGCGCGGGCGACCGCTACCTGATCGTGCTCCCCTTCTTCCACAGCTTCGGCTACAAGGCCGGCATCCTCGCCTCGCTGATGATGGGCGCGACGATCCTGCCCGAACCGGTCTTCGACGTCGATCGCGTCCTCACGCGTATCGAACGGGATCGCATCAGCGTCCTGCCGGGGCCACCGGCGTTGTACCAGTCGATCCTTGCTCGCGAGGATCTTGAGCAACACGACCTGTCCAGCCTGCGGCTCGCCGTCACCGGCGCGGCCGCGATTCCGGTTTCGCTGATCCACGAGATGCGCGACCGCCTGCATTTCGACACGATCATCACCGGCTACGGCCTGACCGAGGCAACCGGCGTCGTCACGATGTGCCGCTACAACGACGACCCCGAAACGATCGCAACCACCAGCGGCCGCGCCGTCCCGGGCGTCGAGGTCGCGATCTTCGACGACGACAACAACCCGTTGCCTGCGAACACGCCGGGCGAAGTCGTCGTCAGAGGCTACAACGTGATGCAGGGCTATTTCGCAGATCCCGAGCAAACCGCCGAAACCATCGATGGCGACGGCTGGTTGCATACCGGGGACATTGGCGTCCTCGATGAACGTGGCTACATCCGCATTACCGACCGCAAAAAGGACATGTTCATCGTCGGCGGCTTCAACGCCTACCCTGCCGAAATCGAAAACCTGATGGCCCGCCACCCGGCCATCGCCCAGGTCGCCGTCGTCGGCATGCCGGACAAACGCATGGGAGAAGTCGGCTGCGCCTTCGTCGTACCGCGCGAAGGCGCGACGGTCGACGAAGCCGAGCTGATCGCTTGGTGCCGAGAGCAAATGGCCAACTACAAGGTGCCGCGCCGCGTGATCGTTGTCGATGCTCTGCCCACGAACGCAACGGGCAAGGTCCTCAAGTACGAACTGCGCGATCGGGCGCGCGAGCTGGTCACCGACGCATGACCCTGGACTGGCGGCAGTGGCCCGCGGACCTCTCGCCGCACTGGCGTGAAGCCGAAACACGGCTGTTGTCACCTGGATCACCGTTCGAGCTGACCGAGAACGCCGGCAGCGGCCTCGCGACCTTCCGCAATATCGCCCCAAATCTGGGAGCACTGCTCGCGCAGGCGCAGACATTCGCGGAACGGTCCTACATCATCTACGACGACGGCGCACATCACGCCGAGCTGACGTTTGGCGACCTGTATGATCGAGCGCGCCGTTTCGCCGGATGGCTGCAGTCTGAACACGGCCTGCAACCGGGTGATCGCGTTGCGATACTCGGCGCGAACACGATCGAATGGGTCGTCGCCTTCTGGGGTACCATCGCAGGCGGCGGGATCGCCGTCGCACTCAATGCGTGGTGGACCGCCGCCGAAATCGCGGCCGCGCTTGAGCGCACCGCACCTCGGCTGACGCTCGTCGATGCGAAGCGACGGGAACGCCTCCCCGACAGTGCGGCCGCCGCACCGCTCGACGAATCGCTGCTGGACACCATCCGCAACACAGAACCGGTCGCCAGCCCACACCAGGCCGCGCCCGACGACACCGCCGCGATTCTGTTCACGAGCGGTACGACCGGTCGCGCACGGGGCGTGATGCAGACCCACCGCAACATGACGACCCTGGTCATGTGCAACTTTTTTCACGGCGCAAGAATGGCGCTCGCGGGCGCTCTGGCCGCCGGCGTCGACCAGCCACCGGCCCCCGAGCCCGCCGCCGTACTGGTGACGAGTCCAATGTTTCACGTCTCCGGTTTGCACAACGCCGTGCTGACCGTCCTCGCCGGTGGCGCGACGGCGATCCTGCCGGGCAGCCGCTTCCGGCCGGCGCACGTCGCCAGCCTGATCGAACGGTACAGGATCAAGTCCTGGGGCTACACCGAAACACTGCTGCGCCGCCTGCTCGAGGCACCGGATATCGACAAGCATGACCTGTCCTCGCTGGCCGTCATCGGCGGCGGCGGTTCGCCCATCCCGGCCGCCCTGCAGGACAAAGCGCGAACGACGATCCCCAGCGCCGCCGCCACCTTCGGCGTCGGCTACGGCCAGACCGAATGCGGCTCGCTGGCAACCCTGAACCCGGGACCCGAGCTGGCGGCGCACCCCGATTCGGTCGGCCGCCCCGTACCCACGGTGCAGATCGAGATCCGTGACGAAACCGGAAAGCCGGTCGAAGACGGCGTCGAAGGAGAAATCTGGGTCCGCAGTCCGATGGTGATGCCGGGCTACTGGAACGATCCAGAAGAAACTGCTGCCGTGCTTTCCGAAGACGGCTGGCTACGCACCGGAGACTGGGGCGCGATCCGCGGCGGACGCCTGTACATCGCCTCACGCAAACGCGATCTGATCCTGCGCGGCGGCGAAAACGTCTATCCGGCCGAGATCGAGGCCCGCCTGCTCGAGCATCCACAGGTCGCGGAGGCCGCGGTGGTCGGCGTCGACAGCGCCGAATTCGGCCAGGAGGTCAAGGCAGTGATCGTGCTGGCTCCGGGTCAGCAGCCGGACGTCGATGCGCTGCGCGACTGGTGCGCCGAAACGCTGGCCTACTTCAAGGTGCCGACCCACTGGGAGATCCGCAACGAACCATTGCCTCGCAACGCCGTCGGCAAGGTGCTGAAGCACGAGCTGTAGC
>RFIY01000099.1 GCA_003695505.1 Candidatus Dadabacteria bacterium
CTCTGGGAATGGGATGTCCCGGATGATCGTCTCGACGTATCTGAGCGATGGTGGCAACTGCTGGGTTTCGAAGCCCCACCCCCGGGGGACGGCACGATCGAAGAATGGTACAGTCGGGTGCACCCGGCGGATCTGGGCCGCCTGCGCAGCCTGATCGGCGAATTCATTCGCCAGGACAATGCCGATGGTTACATTCAGGATGTTGTACGGGTATTGCGCAAGGACGGGCTCTGGACCTGGATGCGCATGCGCGCCGTCGCAGAGCGCGATGCTCAGGGTGTTGCCGTGCGGCTCGCAGGCACGATGAGCCCGATGCGTGGCGACGGGGCATGGGACTGGCTGACGGGCTTGCCCAATCGGCTGCTGTTCGAGGAGCAGGCCGCATCAAGCGCGACGCATCTGGCCGAGGGGCAGACGGGTGCCATCATTTATCTCGGCATCGACCGACTCAGTGCGCTGAACGAGGCCATGGGGCACGGCGCCGGCGATCGCGCTCTGCTAACGATCGCATCACGGATTGAAGCCGCGCTACGGCCGGGCGACATCGCCGGTCGGTTCAGTGGCGACGAATTCGCGGTCTGTCTGTCCTCCGTCCCTGACGCGGCCTTTGCGCACGCATTCGCCCGGCAGTTGCTACTGGGGATTGCACAGCCGCAGCGAGATGGAGAGCAACAGTACAGTCTGACCGCCAGCGCGGGACTTGCATTATTCGAGGGGGCGGCGGGAGAGCGGGCGAGCCGGGCGATCGATGAGGCTCGTGCGGCGATGTATGCGGCCAAAGAGGCCGGTGGTAACGAACTCGTCGAGTACCAGACCGGCATGAAGGAGTCGCTGCAAAAAGCCGTTTCACTGCAACGCGCGCTGACGCGGGCGCTGCGCGACGAGGAGTTTGAGCTGTGGTATCAGCCAATCTATCGACTTGGACGGATACGTCGCCTGGCCGGATTCGAAGCGCTGATTCGCTGGAGTCCCACGCGGGACGGGGGGCTCTACCGCAGTCGTGATGTGATTGCGCCTGCCCATTTCATTCCGTTTGCCGAAGAATCCGGGCAGATCGTGGACATTGGTGCCTGGGTGATTGGCGAGGCCTTGCGTCAGATGCGCGCCTGGTTCGATGAGCTTGGCCTTTCACGTCTGCCGGCCATCAGCGTCAATCTGTCTGCCCGGCAGTTTGCCGACACGCGACTGGTCGGGCTGGTGCAGGACGAGATCATTCGTAGTGGCCTGCCCGCTCAGCTTCTTCGTTTCGAGTTGACCGAGACGATGCTCGTTCAGGACGTTCGCGTGTCATTGCAGCGCATGAATGCACTCCGGAAAATCGGCGTGTCTCTGGTGCTTGATGACTTTGGCACGGGTTATTCGTCGCTGAGCTACCTGCATCAGTACCCGGTCAATGCCCTCAAGATCGATCAGAGTTTTGTTCGCGGCATCGATGTCGCACCCGAGAAGCAGAAAATCGTCCGCATGATCACAATGCTCGCGCGGACGCTCGAGCTCGATGTTGTTGCCGAAGGCGTTGAAAACCGGGCGCACCTGCGGCTGGTGCGGAAACTCGGCTGTGGATACGGGCAGGGGATGCTGCTTGGGCGGCCAGCGACCGCGGCCGCAACCGCGGAGCTGCTGCGCACATCGAATCTCGACCCTCGTACTACGCATTCGCGCTGACCGATACAATTGGTGGTTGGCTGGACGTGAGGATTTGCAGGGCGGCGCGATGTTTGTCAAAATAGTTCGTCTTTGCAGCGTCCGTCCGGAGTCCTGGTCTGGCGCTGACAGATTGCCCTCGTAGCTCAGTGGTAGAGCACTTCCTTGGTAAGGAAGAGGTCGGCAGTTCAATCCTGCCCGGGGGCTTGCGTCGTTGACATTTGCGTGATAACATATTCGGATTCAACTGGTGCGCCACACTGCGCGCAATTCCGGATTTCCTCCTGAGACAAGGCCGACAACGCGAACGCCGCGTTCCGGGGTGGAATGTCCGGTCGGGTGCCTCTACCGCCCGGGTGCGGAGTCGCGTGCATGTTCGGTGGCCAGGTGAGTCTGTGTCGGTGGGCAGGTGCCCCCGGCGAATGTACGGAACAATTACTGAAACGAATCGCAAGATTGTCCTAAGGAGGAGTCCAGCATGGGCAAGGAGAAATTCGAACGCAGCAAGCCGCACGTCAACATTGGGACGATCGGCCACGTTGACCACGGCAAGACGACACTGACGGCGGCGATTTCACACTGCCTGTCGCTGCGCGGTCTGGCGAGCGAAGTCGCCTTCGACAACATCGACAAGGCTCCGGAAGAGCGTGAGCGTGGGATCACGATCGCGACGGCGCACATCGAGTACGAGACGGACAAGCGTCACTATGCTCACGTGGACTGCCCCGGTCACGCCGACTATGTCAAGAACATGATTACCGGTGCGGCGCAAATGGACGGCGCGATCCTCGTCGTCAGCGCGACCGACGGTCCAATGCCCCAGACGCGTGAGCACATCCTGCTCGCCCGCCAGGTTGGCGTGCCGTATATCGTCGTGTTCATGAACAAGGTCGATATGGTCGATGATGAAGAGCTGCTGGATCTGGTCGAGCTCGAAATTCGTGAGCTGCTCAGCACATACGAGTTTCCGGGTGACGACACGCCGGTGATTCGCGGTTCGGCGCTGAAGGCGCTTGAAGCGACCAGCCCGGATGACGAATGGGCCAAGAAGATTTACGAGCTGATGGATGCCTGCGACGAATACATCGCAGAGCCCGAGCGTGACATCGACAAGCCGTTCCTGATGCCGATCGAAGACGTCTTCACGATCCAGGGTCGTGGTACCGTCGTAACCGGGCGGATCGAGCGGGGTCGCGTCCAGCTTGGTGATGAAATCGAAATCGTCGGTTTCGGCGAAACGAAAAAGACGACGGTTACCGGTATCGAAATGTTCCGCAAGGAGCTGGACGAAGGTCTTGCTGGTGACAACGCGGGTATCCTGCTGCGTGGCATCAAGCGGGATGAAGTCGAGCGTGGACAGGTTCTCGCGAAGCCCGGTTCGATTACACCGCACCGCAAGTTCGAAGCCGAAGTTTATGTATTGACCAAGGAAGAAGGTGGCCGTCACAAGCCGTTCTTCTCCGGCTACCGTCCGCAGTTCTACTTCCGGACGACGGACGTGACCGGAACGATTACCCTGCCCGAAGGCACCGAAATGTGCATGCCGGGTGACAACACCAAAATGGTCGTCGAGCTGTTGACGGACGTGGCGATGGAGGAAGGCCTCCGTTTCGCGATCCGTGAAGGTGGACGGACGGTTGGTGCCGGTGTCGTTTCCAAGGTGATCGAGTAGTCCCGGAAAAACGGACAATACAGTGCGAGTAATCATCCAACTGGCGTGCCAGGAGTGCAAGCGGCGGAACTACAGCACGACGAAGAACAAGCGTACGACCAGCGGTCGTATCGAACTTCGAAAGTACTGCAAGTTCTGTCGCGAGCACACCGCGCACAAAGAAACCCGCTGAGGTAGCGCGATGGCGTCGATCTCCAGTATCGCCCAGTTCCTGCGCGAGGTGCAGGCCGAGGCGAAGCGGGTGCAGTGGCCCGATGCCCGGCAGACCATGGTGACGACGTCCGTCGTGCTGGTGTTTGTCCTGGTGACGGCCCTGTTCCTGTTCGGAGTCGATAGCACCATCTCGCTCCTGATGAAATGGGTATTGAAGTGACAGGCTCCGAGCAGGCTGCCGAATCGGCCGAACAACCATTCCGCTGGTACGCGCTCCAGGTTTTTTCCGGACACGAAAACAAGGTCCGTGAGCTGATCGAGGAACGTGCGCGTGCTGAAGGCTACGACGATCGCATCGTGGAAGTCCTTCTTCCCGTCGAGAACGTTGTCGAGGTGGTTCGTGGCAAGAAGCGGCAGAGCAAGCGGAAATTTTTTCCAGGCTACCTGCTCGTGCGCATGCAACTGGACGACGATACCTGGGGGTTCATCAAGAAGATTGGCCGGGTGACCGGTTTTGTCGGAGACGCGTCGCGACCGGTGGCGATTCCGGACGAAGATGTCGAGCGCATCGTGTCCCGGATCGAAAAGGGCAAAGAAGAACCACAACTACGTATTCGCTTTGAACCAGGCGAGAACGTGCGCGTGATCGAAGGCCCATTCGCCAACTTTACTGGCGTCATTCAGGAAGTGAACGACGAGAAGGGCAAGATCCAGGTCATGGTCAGTATCTTTGGGCGGAACACGCCAGTGGAACTCGACTTTACCGAAGTTGAAAAGGTCTAGGACCGTGGCAAAGAAAATCGAAGGCTATATCAACCTGCAAATCCCGGCAGGGCAGGCGAATCCCTCTCCGCCCATCGGGCCGGCGCTTGGTCGGTATGGCGTCAACATTATGGAGTTCTGCAAGGCGTTCAATGCTGCGACGCAGGACCAGGCTGGCTGGATTATTCCGGTTGTGATCACGGTATACGCCGACCGGTCGTTTACATTCATTACGAAGACGCCGCCGGCATCCGACCTGCTCAAGAAGGCTGCGAAGCTCAAGAAGGGCTCGAGTACGCCGAACACTGTGAAGGTCGCGAAGCTGACCCAGGATCAGATCCGGGAGATCGCCGAACGGAAGATGGCCGATCTGAACGCCCACGACATCGAGGCCGCGATGCGCATGATCGAGGGCACCGCGCGCTCGATGGGTATCACGGTCGAGGGCTGAGGAGTCTGAACCATGAGTAAACACGGAAAACGATACGAAGCGGCGAAGGCGCTGATCGATAGCGACCGGACGTATTCGCCGGAAGAGGCCGTTGCCCTGCTGAAGCAGATGCCGCCCGCCAGGTTTGACGAGACCATCCTGGCGACGGTTGCGCTCGGGATCGACCCCACGAAGAACGATCAGATGGTGCGATCGAGTGTGCTGCTGCCGAAGGGACTCGGCAAGACACGCCGTGTCGCGGTTTTTGCAAAAGGCGAAAAGGCGCAGGAGGCTGAGGCGGCCGGCGCGGACGTCGTTGGCCTCGAAGATCTCGTCGAGAAGGTTGGTGAAGGCTGGACCGAATTTGACGTCGCGATCGCAACGCCCGATGTCATGGGGCAGGTCGCGAAGGTCGCGAAAATTCTCGGTCCACGCGGGCTGATGCCCAATCCGAAGGCCGGTACGGTGACGTTTGATATTGCCGACGCGGTACGCGAGGCCAAGGCCGGGAAGGTTGAGTTTCGCGCCGACAAGGGCGCCAACATTCACGTTCCGATCGGGCGCAAGAGCTTTGCCGAAGATGATCTGCGGGAAAACCTCGATGCGCTGATGGATGCGCTGATGCGCGCCAAACCTTCGTCTTCGAAGGGGCAGTATCTTCGCCGTGTCTGGTTGTCGCCAGCGATGGGGCCATCCATTCAGGTAGACCCCGCTAGCTGGCGCTGAGCCGCATAAAAGGATATTCACCATGAATAGAGAACAAAAAGCCCAGCTCATCGACGAGCTACAGCAGCGGCTGTCCCAGGCTGCCGGCGTGTTCCTGACGGATTTCACGGGCCTGTCTGTTGCCGAAACGCAGCAACTGCGTGGGCAACTGCGCGAAGCTGGCGGCGTGCAGTTCACGGTGGTCAAGAACACCCTGTTGAAACGCTCGCTCGAAGGCACCCCGTTTGCGGATGCGCTCGAAGAGATGCTGGTGGGGCCGAACGCGGTTGTCCTCGCGGACGATGTCGTGGCCGCCGCCAAGGCGCTCGTGAACTTCCTCAAGGAAAGCGACAGCAGTCTCAAGATCAAGGGCGGGGCGCTGGGTAGCGATGTCCTGACCGCCGAACAGGTCGAGGCCTTGTCGAAGATGGCTTCGCGCGAAGAATTGATTGCGAAGTTCGTCGGCTTGTTGCAAACGCCGCTGAGAAATTTTGCCACTGTACTTCAGGCTCCGCTGCGCGATATTGCCTCTGTATTGCGCCAGCTTGAGCAACAGAAGTCCGAGGCGTCCTGAACACGAATCCGATCTACAAGGAGAAAGACGATGGCGAAGCTGTCCAAAGAAGACATTCTTGAATATTTGAAAGAAGCGACGATTGTCGAGTTGAACGAACTCGTCAACGCGATCGAAGAAGAGTTTGGCATCTCGGCGGCCATGCCCGTCGCGGTTGCCGCCGGTGCGCCGGCCGCGGGTGGTGCGGAGGGCGGCGGCGAAGCCGCGGCACCGTCCGAGGTCAGCGTCGTGCTGACCGCTGCTGGTGGCCAGAAGATCCAGGTGATCAAGGTCGTGCGGCAAATCACCGGACTTGGGCTGAAGGAAGCCAAGGAACTGGTCGATGGCGCACCGTCGCCGGTCAAGGAAGGTATTCCGCCCGAGGAAGCCGAAAAGATCAAGGCGGAACTCGAGGAAGCTGGCGCGACCGTCGAGATCAAGTAAAGACTCGCTGTCTTTGCACCCGTTTTGCCAGCAGGCAGTTGGTACAACCCGAAGCGTGGGCGGATTTGTCGCCCACGCTTCGGGATTCGTGCGTCCTGCGGGCCCAGACCGGCAAGCGCTCGCTCGCCGGTACGCAATGCGTAGCTGCACCGAGGAGGTAGGCACATGACGATATCCGCACCCCAGATTTACCGCGTGCGGAAATTCTTTTCGAAGCTGGAACCTGCGATTGGGATCCCGTACCTGATCCAGACGATCCGCGATTCCTATGCGCGGTTCCTGCAGGCAGACACAGCTCCCGATGCGCGCGAGCCCTCGGGCCTCGAAGGTGTGTTCCGCGAGATTTTTCCGATTAGCGATTTCAATGAGAATGCGCGGCTGGAATACATCAGTTATTACCTCGAACCACCTAAATTTGACGAGGATGAGTGTCGTCAGAAGGGCCTTACCTACGAGTCGGTCATCCGTCTGCAGGTGCGCCTGATCGTCTGGGAAGGCGGCGAAGACGGTGGTGAAAAGCAGATTCGCGACATCAAGGAGCAGAACGACGTCTACTTCGGCACGATTCCGTTGATGACGGACAATGGTACGTTCATCATCAATGGTACCGAGCGTGTGATCGTCAGCCAGTTGCACCGGTCGCCGGGCGTCTATTTCGATCACGACAAGGGAAAGAGCCATTCCAGCGGAAAGATCCTCTTTGCGGGCCATGTGATTCCCTATCGCGGAAGCTGGCTGGATTTTGAATTCGACCACAAGGATCTGCTCTACACACGGATCGATCGGCGACGCAAACTGTACGCGACGATCCTGCTCAAGGCGCTCGGCATGACGGTCGAGGAGATCCTCGAGCGTTTTTATCCGTTCGAGACCGTGACGCGTGACGGAGACCGCTTGCAGCGCACCTACATTCTCGAGTACCTGCAGGGGCAGGTGCTGCGTCACGACGTGATCGATCCGAAGACCGGAGACAAGATCATTCGTCGCGGCCGTAAGATTCGCAAATCAGCATTGCGCGCCCTGCAGGAGTCCGGGCTGGAAACGCTGCCGATGGACTGGCCCGAACTGGTTGGCCGGGTTGCCGCGCGCGACCACATCGACCCCAACACGGGCGAGGTTCTGCTCGAGGCGAACCAGGAGATTACGGAGGAGCACCTGGAGGTGCTGCAGCAGATCGACAATCTTGAATTGTGCCTGCTGTACATTGACGGCCAGAATGTCGGTCCATACATTCGCAACACGCTGGCGGTGGACAAGGTCGCCAGCGAAGAAGAAGCAAAGGTCGAAATCTATCGTCGTCTGCGGCCTGGTGACCCCGTCACCAAGGATAGCGCCGAAGAGTTCTTCCGCGGCCTCTTTTTCGACCCGCAGCGTTACGACCTGGGTGAAGTCGGGCGGCTCAAAACCAATTACCGACTGCAACGTGACGTTCCACTCGATCAGCGGACACTGGATCCCGAAGACATCCTCGCGGTGATCGAGAAATTGATCGACGTCAAGCACGGACGCAGCCCGGTCGATGATATCGATCACCTTGGCAACCGGCGCGTACGCTCTGTCGGTGAGCTGCTCGAACAGCAGTTCCGCATGGGCGTTGTGCGCATGGAGCGCGCCATTCGCGAGCGCATGAGTCTTGCCGAAATCGAATCGATGGTGCCGCACGAAATCATCAATTCGAAACCGGCTGTCGCGGCCATCAAGGACTTCTTCAGCTCCGGGCAGCTCAGCCAGTTCATGGATCAGACGAATCCGTTGAGCGAAGTGACGCACAAACGGCGTCTGAGCGCATTGGGCCCAGGCGGTCTGAGCCGGGAACGTGCGGGGTTTGAGGTTCGTGACGTGCATCCAAGCCACTATGGTCGAATCTGCCCCATTGAAACGCCAGAAGGTCCGAACATCGGCCTGATTTCGTCGCTCGCGACCTACGCCAGGGTGAACCGGTACGGCTTTATCGAGACCCCGTATCAGAGGGTCGAGGATAGCCGGGTCACAAACGACGTCACCTACCTCTCGGCGCTGGAAGAGGAGGGCAAGTACATCGCGCAGGCCAACGCTCCGGTCGACGACGAGGGGCGTTTTGTCAACGATCTGGTCAGCGCCCGTCTGGACGGAAACTTCGTGCTGGCCAGCCCGGACGAGATCGTACTGAAGGACGTCAGCCCGATGCAGCTCGTATCGGTTGCCGCAAGCCTGGTGCCCTTCCTCGAACACGATGACGCGAACCGGGCCCTGATGGGGTCGAACATGCAGCGCCAGGGCGTGCCGTTGCTCCGCCCGCAGGCACCATTTGTCGGCACTGGTATGGAAGGCGTTGTCGGGCGTGACAGCGGGCGCGGCGTCAACGCGCGCCGTAGCGGCGTTGTCGAGCGCGTAGAAGCCTCCCGGATCGTGATCCGGGTCGACGAAGACCAGATGCGCCCCGACGAAGGCGATGCTGGAGTCGATATTTACAAATTGCGGAAGTTCCGTCGTTCCAATCAGGACACATGCATCAATCAGACACCGATCGTCAAGGTTGGTGATCGTGTCGAGGCGGGCGAAGTCATCGCAGATGGATCCGCGATGGACAAGGGTGAACTCGCGCTCGGTCAGAACGTGCTGGTCGCCTTCATGCCGTGGCGCGGCTACAACTTTGAGGACTCGATTCTGCTGAGCGAGCGACTCGTCAAAGAAGACGTCTACACCTCGATCCACATCAAGGAATACGAGTGCGTCGCGCGCGATACCAAGCTCGGCCCGGAAGAGATCACACGCGATATCCCGAACCTCAGTGAGGAAGCGCTTCGCAATCTGGACGAATCGGGCATTGTCCGTATTGGTGCAGATGTTGAACCCAATGACATCCTGGTTGGCAAGATCACGCCCAAGGGCGAAACGTTGCTCAGCCCGGAAGAAAAGCTGCTCCGCTCGATTTTTGGTGCAAAAGCCGGAGATGTGCGTGACACATCGTTGCGCGTGCCCGCGGGCATTCGTGGCACGGTCATCGGGGCCCAGATTTTCCATCGCAAGGGTGCTGAAAAGGATTTCCGGGCGCTCGAGATCGAGCGTCTCGAGGCTGAGTCGCTCGAACGTGACCGGAACGACGAAATCGCGATTCTCGAAGACTCGATCCGTCGAAAGATTCGCGAGCAGGTTGGTGATGCACCACTGACAAAGGGCATCAAGGCTGGCAAGACGCAGTTTGGCAAGGCTGGCGTGCCGCTGCCGGACGAGGCCTATGCCGAGCTGCCGGTCAAGAAGTTTCTCGATGTGGAGTGGAAAGAC